>JAISRG010000008.1 GCA_031273725.1 Puniceicoccales bacterium | reverse complement strand
TTCCGACCAGGCATATTTCTTGATGTCTTGATGGTTTATGCCGGATTCATCTACGAAAACAAGATCTTTTACTTGCTTTTGATTGATGAATTTCGTGAATGCTCTCCGCTTTTCTTCGTTACGCTCCTTGTATAATATGATTTTTTATAGGTAATCCCAAGCTGCCTTATTCTGTAAAGAACAGAAGCATCACTTGCTCCAAATGCCGCTCCTATCTCTTTCAGAGTCTTATCAGGATTGTTCTTGATGTACCCCCTCAACTCCTCTGGGTATAATTTTTTCGACTTTTGAATCCTGTTCTCCGTCGCTGCCAATCTTCTTTCTCTCAGCATTCTCTCCCACCGGTATATTGTTCTCCTATGCAAGTTGAAAATTTTCACCGCTTCTACTTTCCTCTTTCCCTCTTTTATATATTCCATCACCTTTTCCCTCAAATCTAATGAATATACCTTCGCCATCATTTCCTCCTTTTCCTCTTGTTTTTATCTTTTCTTTGAGGCGGGGCAATGGTTTTTTATTTCCATATAAAATTTCGTCCGGATAGGGCTTTGAAAGAGATAGAGACGGCTTGGAGGTAATTAATGTTACCATACTGTATAGAAAAAATCATCCCGTACCATGAACGAGACGAAAAAATGTAAAAAATCACAAAATTTCTTGGTCAAAAACAAATAAGGATTGATTTTGATATTCAGGTAAATTATACAAGTGCACTTGCTCAAAAAAGAAATGACTGCCATACACAACATATTAAGCCAAATCAAGAAAATAATCGTGAATGTATTATGTCGCTTTTTTCCATCAAAAAAGCTAAGGCATCAACTAAAACGAAAGCGAATTCAGCCGTGTTTCCAGACTATAGCGACAAATTACGATAATCCTACGCATAACTGGAAAACACCTTGTGTCTGTACTTCGCAGCTGTGCAACCAGGAATTTTTCAACTTGCCTCTTTTCCAATATTGGTCTCTCAAAATGAAACAGCCTGTACGATTACATAGAAAGCTATGGGAATTCGTGTATATAACTCAGTCCTTTTTTGAAAACGGAATGTTGGCGGCAGGAAAGAAAGGTCTTGGTTTTGGTTGTGGTGAAGAACCCTTGTCTTCTTTGTTTGCAAGTTATGGCTGTGAGATACTTGCTACCGACCTTGATATGAATGATCAAAATGCCAAAAGTTGGTTAAACGGTCAGAATGCTCAGAACAATGTCAAAAACATTAATAAACTAGGAATTTGTCCCAGTAAACAGTTTGATGAGCTTGTAAATTTTATGCCTGTGGATATGAACAATATACCGGAAGAATTATATGGACAATTCGACTTTAACTGGTCGTCTTGCGCACTTGAGCATATAGGCGGTATGGAAAAAAGTATGCAGTTTCTTATCAACAATTTGAAGACATTGAAAAGTGGAGGCATTTCGATTCATACTTCCGAATTCAACCTATCGTCGGAAAACGATACCTGTTTTGATCCCAATTGCTTCATATTTCGCAAACAGGACATTGAGAAAGTTATATCGAAACTTCAGCAATTGGGACATGAGGTTTTCCCTATGAATTTCAAGATAGGGAATTATGTGGCAGACAATTATGTTGACATACCACCATATCGCAGTGATGTTCATCTGCGCCTTGAGATACAAAAATTTGTAAGCACATCATTTGGACTTATCGTAAGAAAACATTAGCATTTGGTATCCCAATATATTGCATAACAAGGAATGGACAATGCTACACCAAAAGATTTCCATATTGATTATGCTGTGTTTGGCGGAGAATTTTAAAAAATTTTCAGCAGACCTGTTGGCCATGGAACAATGTCCCTGTGTATAGTGTTCTATAGCAGAATAAGCGGATTGAGGAGAGCGAAAATGGGAAAGTTTTTCGCCAAAGAAGCTTTTAAATTTTCCGATGACAGTTTCGATGATCGCCCACATTTCTTTCTGTCTTTTCCGGTGATAAATCGTTTTTCGATACAGCCTAAATTCCTCCATTGTTTCTGCTCAGAATCTGGAGCGAGCGAAGGGACTCGAACCCTCGACATCTACCTTGGCAAGGTAGTGCTCTACCAACTAAGCTACGCTCGCTTTAGATGAGACGTAAGTTGTAATAGACATAGAATTTGTCAACGATTATTGTACGATTTGAAAAATTTTCCCATCCATCTACTATGTTGATTTTGTGCCATCATGCTATGGAAAATTCTTTTTTAAATGCAGCGATGGCGACTGTTGTCCCGGCCAACAGTAATATGTCATCTTCCCTTAGTTCTATATCGGGTTTAATGTCGGTAATTTTTTCATCATTTCGCTGAATTCCAACGATGTTTAAATTATACTTTTGCCTAAAGCACAGGGTAGATAAAACGTTACCAACGAAATTTTTGTCACTCCCGATACAGAAATTCAAAATGTCGAACTGGGTATTTGTACGTCTTTGCTTTTTATCTTCACTTTCCCTAAGCAATATCGCCCTGGCGTCATTTACTTGTAACTCTGTTCCGATAAGGATGAGGCGGTCTCCAGGAAACAATTGGCTGTTTGGATTGAGCTTGTATGAGGTCAAACCACCGCGGGCAATGGCGATAATACTACTCCCTGTTAATTCGCGAAGTTTTAACTCGCAGAGTTCTTTCCCAACACTATCGTGGTGCGGCTGAAGTGTAATTTCATGAATTTCTATGGGCCAAGGGTTGTTGGAAGCAGCCCTGGCGAGAATAGATCTTCTGTGAAGTTGTTCCTGGGATTCAATTCTATCGTTGAAACTTTTAATAAATGCCAACTCAAGCCTATTATTGAGTTTTGATAGCTGTTGCCACAGAAAAACCGCAAGAATGATGGCAATTGTTCCGAATAGAATAACTGGAACGCCATGGGGCAAATATCTCGAAGCTATTCCAAGAAAAACACCACTAAATAAAAACAGTGCCGCAATAACGAAAATAGCTTTCATCACGTTGAATACTCTATTGTGCAATAATTCCTTCTGGGTATGTTTATTGAGCGAATTTTTTATCAAATTGGCAAATATTGCTTGGATATTTTTTATAATTCCGGCCAGAAAAGGTATGCAAATTAAAAATGCTGTTATCCAAATGCATAGTTGAAACACGCTGGAGCTGATTTCAAAGATTTTTTCTTCGGGCAGTTGTTCCGCATAGGACCTGTTAACCATGCGGAATATTTTGCCTAAAAATTTCAAGATTGACAATAACACGCTCCCGAATTCTCCACGTTTGGTCAAGGCTGCCAGCCATGAAACGGAAAATAGGGTGCCGCTTAGTAAGAATAACCAAAGCAATGCCAATAGAAGCTGCCGAATTATTAGCTTAATAAGTATATTTTTGGACACACTATTTTCTATTTCACCGAGCAAATTGTGATAAATTTTGCCAAATTCTTTTAGAAAATTCGGACATCGGGAGTAGAAAAATCCAAAGATCCTGTCGGTCTGATTACTCAAAATCGAACATATTAGAATTGTCCCAAGGGCAACACCGACGGTTACGGACATAAAATCTTTGTGGAGCACGCCCAAGGAATTTCCCAAAACGGCGATAACGAAGCTAAATTCTCCGATTTGTGCCTTCGAAAAAGCTGCTTTAAAGGCAGTTTCACTTTTCTTTCCTATCAGGAACAAAGCTACGGTTCCAATACATGTTTGTCCAACGAAAGTTATTACGGCCAGGGCAAGTATCCATGGCCAAAAACGTACGATTGCTTTTAGGTCAATCATCATCCCGATTGACGTAAAAAAAACCGCGTTAAAAACGTCTCGCAAAGATTCTGTTATTTTGTCAACCTGTTCGGTAATATTTGTTCGCGATAGAATTGATCCAGCAAGAAACGCTCCCAATGCCACCGAAAAGTTAAAATGGTGTGCCAGTTGACATATTGCCATCAAAAATCCAATTATTGCCACGACCAATGCTTCGGGAGATGGGTCTCGGAATAGGATACGAACAAAAAACGGTGCCACTAGTTTTCCCACGCAAAATACCATTACGACAAACACACTGATGATGAAAGTACTTCTCTTAACTTCAAACATATTGAGCTGCCCCGTACGTCCTATGCCCGACAATATTACCAAAAACACTATGGCAAGGATATCTTCCAGTATCAGACATCCAATGGCACATTGGGCATACTCCGTATTAAGCGTATTTTTTGCTTTCAATAGCGGAATGGTTATCATCGTCGAACTCATTACCAGCATGGACCCCAGGAATAATCCATTTAGACCGGACCACCCAAGTAATGGAGCAACAAGCATTCCAATTGCTATCATGCCGATTGATTGGAGGGTTAACCAAAAAGCAGATGGGACGAAAATTTTCTTCAATTTCATCAGGTCAAACTCTAGTCCGATGTAAAACATCAGAAATATCACCCCCAATTCACTCAATTGGTTTATGGATTCGCCTCCGTGTATGCAATTAAGACAATGGGGGCCGATCAAAAATCCGCCGACTATATACCCCAGCAAAAGTGGTAATTTTAAATAATGAAAAATTAGGGCGAATATGCCGCTAGCAATGCAAACGGTAGATAAATCTTGAAAAATTGTAATAGTTGCATCCATTATTTTTTCTTGCTTGAAAGAGATTGAAAAAAGATTTCTCTTTGTAAAGCTGATACGCAGAAATTCACTGAAAATGACCAAAAAATATCCACAAGTAAGATCGAGAATCTACCAGCAGGGTCCAATTTGTGAAGTTTTGCCCTCCTGTCCTCCTAAAGGAATATAAAGTGCAACAACTGGGACAGGCTAAGGCTTGAAATCTTCTCTTAGAAAAAATACTCGACGCCACAGGAAAGATTGTGGGAGGAGATATTTTTGTTGAACCTCGCAATGTAGG
>JAISRG010000073.1 GCA_031273725.1 Puniceicoccales bacterium | reverse complement strand
CGAAAAGTGAGTGAAGGCAATGGAGACTACGTCTGAGGATAAACAAATTTTATCTAGAAAAGTTCTGCGCATCTTCATCAGACCTGGCTACGGCATGTACTTATTTACCAGACGATAATCGATTAACTGCCGAACTATTTCCTCTCCATTTGGCAATAAAAACATAAGAACAATTCTACTCGCCGGAAAACTTTTGTAAAAACCGATTTTTTTATCTTCATCAAACCTATAGTCTCGATGATCTTTTATGGCATTCGCAGGAAGAGGCATTGACTTTCCATTTACCATAAATTGGACTTCGGATGTATCGGATAATAATTTAACGGCTTCATACCCCGGGAGATCTTTAGTATTTTCCAATGTAGAATCCAGGAGAGATACCGGGAATTTGGCCCTTGAATTTTGTGGAGTAGCAACGGGTCTCACCGTACGTTCTACCAACGCACCACCGCTTACTTTACTTTGAGGAATACGAATCTTCAAATCACTCAGTACAACAGAAATCTCTGCACTGTTACTTTTATCAACATTCGCATCATTGCCTACGTTTTTTACTAGTGTAATGGCAATGGGATCATAACATTTATTATGTTTTATACCTTCCCTATGTGAAAGCACCCAAAACAACATTCTGTGCATTGTCAACGCTTTTTACTTATTTTTTACTCTGCCGCTTCCAAACTTTATTATCTTTTATTACTCGTAGCCAAATTAGCTTAAAGATTCAACAGCTCCCGTAAGGTTTTATCAATCATGGCAGGATTTGCTTGGCCGCGGGTTTCCTTCGTTACGAACCCTGTAATCGCGTTGATTGGGGAATCTTTCCTGCCGCGAAACTCCCGGGCCCCTTTTTAGTTCTTTTCAATGGCACTTTGGCAGATTTCGAGCAGTTCATCGTAGTTTGCGTTTTGTTTTAGGCCCTGCACTTGCACAATTTCATTCGCAGATTTCCCCATCTTAAACATTTCAACAAAAATTCCCTGGGCAATTTGTTTCGAAATCACCCCATCGTCCGTCAATTTTACCAGCTCTGCCAGGTCCCGTGGAGAAATTTTACGGCCATTGATTTCCTCAATTTCCAGCACCTTGTCGGAATTTTGATTCACGTTTGGCAATTCGCGCAATAGATCATTTGCGATGATATTCGCAATGGCGCGTGGATTATTATGAACGACCATCGCTGTTTCAAAAAATCACACAACGTTTTTTCGTACAAATCACAGGCGTTATCGTATATAGCAGATCATACTGATTGAAAAAACGATCTTGCTTTTCGAATGGTAGTTCCGGGATCCCGGATTGCTTCCGCAAAATCGTTTGTATTCCCGATCGAATCTTTTGGAATATTCCGTGTGAAACATTTTGTTGCTTTTCCTTTTCTCTTGGGGCTTTCTCTCTGAGCTTTCTAAAATGCTCGTCTGATTCTTCGATCGTGTTACAAACGGTAGTAAGCTCATCCGGGGATTCTGCATCCGATTGTTCACACATTTTGCGAATGGCCTCCACATCATAGGTATCGCCGGAACCATCCTGTTAGAAGTGGATATTGGCAAGGTTATCCCCGCGAATGGCATGCCCGAGCATACCCGCCAGGTACTTGGGGAGGGAGATCGGCTCTTCCGCTGCCGCTTTCCTTGCTTTTGCAAGGAAATCCTGGGTGTCATGCGATACACTAAAAAGAGAAAATGTCGCTGATGAATTTACCGTAGTGATAATATATGATAAAAAGGAAACAAGTCAAGCAAGAAATACCATGGATTTGTTAGGGGAGATATTGTCAGGGGAGATGATTAAAAGGCTGAAAGGTGTTTGGAGTTCTCCTAAATGTTCCCGAAAAAATCGCGGAAGAGGCCAGGACCCCTTCCATCCGAAAAGCCCAAATTTTTTTCCAAAGAATTTATTCCCAAAAATGTGCTTTGTTGCAAGTTTTGAAGCATTACGACTCCTTTACAACAGATTTGTCAATGCATCGATACCGTCGTCGGGCAAGATGACTTGGAAAAAACTGGCCAGTGGGAAACGACTCAAAATTAAGCTGGGTATTGATCCTACACGACTGGATTTGCATCTTGGACACCTGGTGGTTTTCAACAAACTTAAACAATTTCAAGACTTTGGCCATGAAACTACGCTGCTAATTGGGGATTATCCCATGACCATTGGAGACCCTTCGGGTCGTTCCGCCGAAAGGCCAATGTTGTCCAAAGAGCAAATCCAAGACAATTACCAAACCTACGTTGAGCAGGCCTTTAAAGTTCTAGATCCGGACAAGACGATAATAAGGAAAAATAGTGAATGGTTTGACGATATGTCTTTTGGTGATGCTGTCTTGCTTGCTAGACAAATGACGGTGGCCCAGATGGTTGAAAGGGAAGACTTCGACAATCGATATCAAAATAAAACTCCAATTTCAATCGTTGAAATTTTTTATCCCTGGATACAAGGTTACGATTCCATTATGCTGGACGCGGATGTTGAAATAGGAGGCCGGGACCAGCTGGTTCATTTGTTGGTTGGTCGTACCCTACAAAAGAATGTCGGGAGAGAGGAACAAGCGGTCATTATAGGGTGTAAAAAAAGTAACCGCCCCCACCTATCTCGCCCAATATCCAAATTATCACGATGTAATTATTATTACTTGAAAGAACATCGATGACTGATCATTTCATACCTACATGACTTTCGGTTATCGCCATCACATAGCCGTCTAAAAAATAATTATGGTTCACTGTCCATTAAGGTAACGTCCTTTTTCAAATGGAAAAATCGGAGCAAAGATTCGTCGTGAA
>JAISRG010000071.1 GCA_031273725.1 Puniceicoccales bacterium | reverse complement strand
GCGTTGAAAATTTTTTCAACATGTCCCTTGCCGCTTCGGTCGTAACATCATTTTGTTCAAATAGCTTTTCAGCATGAAATGATGCACTTATATGCATAAAAAACGACATAAACAGGTTTCTTAGAAAAGCACAAATACCTGTCTGAGACTTTAGAAATCCGTGATTTTTCGCCCTAGCTTCCGCCAATTTGTCCATTACAGCTATTTTAAATTTTGCCAAATCCCCTGTCGCAAGTCGTGAAGCATCGAAAGCGTCTTGGCTTAAATTCAATTCATCTCGGGCAAAATCATTCAATGCGTCAACGGAGTTAAAGCAAGAGTCTAATTTTTCAAGAATTAAGCTGGTTTCTTGCTCGCCCAATTTACGAAGTACTTCGTGCGAAAACTCGGTCGGAAACTTGGACTGAAACCGGCTTATATTTGTATCCACACTCATAGGCAACTTCTTTTGCTATCGAAAAAGAGAGTATACTCTATACTACGAAAAAATCAAATCATATTTTTACATTTTATATTTCGCCTGCATATCAAATTTTTACAAGTAATTCATCGCAAAGATTCTTGCTTTTGCGATACTTTTGCTTAGAAAAGGACCATGGGAAGTTATCTACCATTACCGTATATCTATGAAAAGGATGGCCGCAGTGAGCGTTCATGGGATATTTATAGCAGGTTGCTAAAGGATAGAATTATTTTTATTGGGACGCAAATTGATGATTTCGTCGCGAACGCCGTCGTTGCTCAACTATTATTCCTGCAGATGGAGGATCCCAAAAAGGACATTCACATCTACGTAAATTCACCGGGTGGAAGTGTAACATCCGGAATGGCCATCTACGACACCATGCAGTTTGTGCGCTGTGACGTTGTCACGTATTGCATCGGCCAAGCAGCTAGCATGGGGACGATCCTGTTGGCCGCAGGAACAAGAGGCAAGCGGTTTGCCCTACCAAATAGTAGAATTATGATTCACCAGCCGACGGGTGGTGCCAGTGGACAAACTTCCGATATTTCCATTGCCGCAAAGGAAATTCTGAGATGGCGTAAGGTCATAAATGAAATTCTTGCGAAACACAGCACACGTAGCATAGAACAGATTGAAAAAGATTCCGACCGTGATTTTTTTATGACTGCAACGGAAGCGAAGGAATATGGAATTGTGGATGCCGTGATAGAAAACAAGGTTGAAATCCCCGAATCCAAGTAATATCTATGGCAAACTATACAAAAGAAACTATAGGTGTCATCGGTGGTTGTGGGGTAGCGGCGGCCAATGAGCTGGTGCACCGCATTGAAAAAAGGCTTACCGAATTGGGATGTTTGGACGACAGCCAGCAACCCGAAATAATATTATTTCAAGCAACCCAGGCCCCCAATAGGATCGCTTTTGCATCGGGGAGAAGCAATATCTCATTTGCTCCACATTTTATCGAAGTCGGCAAAAAATTAAAGGCCTGCGGGGCAACAATTTGCTGCATTCCATGTAATACGGCCCATTGTGTAATTGGAGAAATTGAACATGCCGTTGGCCTTCCATTCATAAACATAGTAAGTGAAACATTACTCTCCATATTGGAAAAATATCCGAAGGCAAAAAAAATTGGACTGCTGTGTAGCTCCGGAACAAATTTTTCACAGGTCTATCAAAAACATTCAAAATCTCTAAATTATGGCTTTGAGTTTTTATTTCCAAAAGAAAATTTACAGCAATCCGTCGATGGTGGAATTGCGGCCGTAAAAAGCGGGCTGCCATACGTTTCGCCTGAAAAAGCCAGAGCATTTTTCGTGGAAGCAATGGATGACCTGATTGCCAAAGAATCGGACGTCATTGTTTTGGGATGTACGGAAATTCCACTGGCCGTGAAAGATAAATATTATAAGAATAAGCCAATAGCTGATACGCTGTCGATTCTAGCGGAAGCCTGTGTAAATAGATGTAAAATGACGGAGCATTGATGTTGCTGGAGAAAATCTTCCCAACTCCGACGGTGAGGAATCGGTAATTTTGTGTGATTGTTTTGCTGACATAGCAACGTTGAACAGCTGCGGCATGCTTTTAGCAAGATTGTCCTTGTCAAAATGTGGTTCCATAGCAATATGGCGTAAGTAAGTTGCGTCACATGAATAAATTTTTAAAATCATTTCGTAGCATATTTGCTGCCTTCCTTATCCTGTCCGTCGGGCAGGGATCTTACCTCCAAGCCACATCTGTTGCTGAAGCTGACAATAGTCTATCTCCAACTCGGGCAATGCGGGCGGAAACCATATACATGGTGCGCTGCATGGAAGAATTACACCTGGAGCACAAGACAATTTCTTTGCTCGACAACAAAGCAATCATGATCGAATTTTTGTCGGAATTGGACCATTGGAAAATGATATTTTTGCAAAAGGATATTGATGCCTTGGTGAAAAAATTTGTACCAACGTTGGATATTTTCGTAAGTAGCGGGAGTCTTATTCCAGCGTTTAATGCCTTTGAAAAATTCAGAACGATCTTCTACAAACGAATGGATTGGATATTTGCAAGATTGGATGAAGGGTTTAATTTTGACCAGGATGATGTCGTTTCTATGAACAGGAAGGATTGCAACTGGCCACAGACAGAAGAGGAAGCAAATATTTTGTGGGAAAAACGTTTAAAGTTTGGCATTATTTGTGAGGCAATGAGCCTGTGTAAGCTGGACAAGTCAAAAGACAAAGACAATGGTCCTTCCGACAAAGCGCTCGCCAAAATAGAAAATTTTGGAAAAAATATTGTGGAAGCTGATGACCAATTCGAGGAAAGTGATATCGAAAAAAAAATGGGAGAGGCGGTAAAAAATGTCAAACGGCGCTATGAAAATTTGCTGAGAGCATACAAAGATTTCGATCCCTGGATCCTCCAGGAAATGTTTCTGAATAGCATTTCGAAGATGTATGATCCGCACACGAGTTTCCTGTCAAAGGACTCCTTTGAGGATTTGAGTATCCACATTCACAACTCATTGATTGGGATAGGTGTTGAACTACGGGATGAAGATGGTGTGTGCACGATTAATAAGCTGATACCTGGGGGACCTTCCAAATTATCAGGGGAAATCAAGGCTGGCGACAAAATTATTGCGGTTGCCCAGGGAGATGATGGCGAGTTTGTGGATATAGTTGGACTCAGGCTGTACAAAACGGTCAAACTGTTGCAGGGGAAGAAAAATACGGTCGTTAGGGTTAAACTGGAGACCGTATCCGGGGACACCAAAATTGTTCGATTGGTTCGGGATAATGTGAAATTGAATGCAGCACGGGCGAAAGCTAAATATTTCGAACTAAAACAAGATGACGCCGTAGTGAAAATTGGAGTGATAGAGTTGCCATCTTTTTATGGAGATGTGGATCCAAATAACGAACAATGTGTATATGCGGATAGGGATATTAAAATGCTGCTGGAAATGTTAGCAAACAAAGGGATCGATGGATTAATTCTAGACCTGCGCCAAAATGGTGGTGGACTGCTAAATCAAGCAATCTCAATCGCAGGCCTATTCATAAAGACTGGGCCGGTGGTGCAGGTGAAAGATTCTTTCGGCAGAATAGAAAAGTTTTACGATGAAAATGAGTATATCGCCTGGGAAGGACCTTTGATTGTCCTATCTTCATCGATGAGTGCATCGGCATCGGAAATTCTAATAGGAGCGTTGCACGACCATAGGCGAGCGATCATTGTGGGAGCGGAAGCCACCTACGGAAAAGGTAGTGTCCAAGTCGCTCTGGACATGAATACATTTTTCAATTCTTTGGGCGGCAACAAAGATCTTGGAGCAGCATACATTACGGTGCAAAAATGGTATTTGCCGACCGGTATTTCGACGCAATTAAAAGGTGTTCCCGCCGACATAAAACTTCCCAGCCTCGACGAATGTCTTCACAAACGAGAAGCAGATTACCCATGGGCACTGAGCTGTGATACCATACCACCGATCGAATTTGACTACGACAATGGACCAAAAAATAATCGGTGCTATGCTACAGACGACCTGATTTTTAGCCTATCTGAAAAATCAAAAGCTCGCCAAAAATCTTTGGAAGAATTTGCAATATGGAACAAACGCATAAAGCATTACGATGACGTTGTTAACAGGAAGGAATTTCCTCTGAAAATGGCTACCAAAATCAGGGAAAACAAGCAAGAAGATGAATTCAAAGAAGCTATGAACGAAGAAATCAAAATGCTGGCCAAATCTCAAGACTATTACTATGAAGAGATCACACTGCCCGATATCGTGTGTGCTGATACTGATGTGGAAGAAAAGCCGGAAGAAGATATTGATGGCATAGCGATCTTTGATACAAATTTGAGGGAATGCCTAAGAATTATCGGCGACTGGGTAAAAATTTTATGGGACAAATGCGCAAATTTAGACCCTTCCTGTGAACAAAGTTTGGAAATTCAAACTTTAGAATAGATGAACATTCTCGATACCATACATACACCCCGCGATGTCAAAGTTTTAAGCAAAGGTCAACTGAAAGAGCTGGCGAATGAAATTCGCCAAATATTGGTAGATGTGACGGCGACAAACGGAGGACATCTAGCTTCCAATCTCGGGATAGTGGAACTGACAATAGCATTACATCGCGTTTTTGAGTCCCCGCGAGACAAGCTTATTTTTGACGTTTCTCACCAGACCTATGTGCACAAACTATTAACCGGAAGAAATGATGCCAAGTTCCGCCAAATTAGGATGAGCGGCGGGTATAGTGGTTTTTCAGACCCCACCGAAAGTGAACATGATGCTTTCATCGCTGGACATGCGGGAACGGCACTATCGGTAGCTCTCGGATTTGCCTACGCCAGAGATCACATCGGCGATCACAAGGATAGTTGCATTGTCGCCATTCTCGGTGATGCTTCATTGACATGCGGAATGACCATGGAAGCATTAAATAATCTAACTGTGACAACAAAAAGATTGATTGTAATAGTTAATGACAATAAATTTTCGATAGACAAAAATGTCGGAGCCATATCGATACATTTGAACAAAATCCTCATCAGTGGATTTTACAAAGCCGTTACCAATGCGATAAAAAAGATGCTGGGAAACGGAAAATTCGGGAAAGCTGTTGTGCGAAATGTGCGCAAGTTAAAACGGGCCATTAAAAGTATAATTTTGCCGGCTTCTTATTTTGAATACTATGGTTTGCGATATTTTGGTCCCATCGATGGGCATGACATCGCCAAATTGGAAGAGATTTTAGAATTTTGTAAATTTTCCAACGTTCCTTCCCTTGTACACGTGAAAACGGTAAAGGGGAATGGATATGTGGATGCGATACATTTCCCAGAAAAGTTTCATGGGGTGGAACCCGAACGGGCGTACAACGAATCTTTTACTTTACAACCAGATACGGTCTCCTACGGAGAAGTTTTGGGCAAAGAACTCACAAAGCTAGCACAGAAAGACAAAACAATTATAGGCGTTGTGGCTGCCATGGCACGGGGCACAGGGTTATCATATCTGAGAAACCATTGCCCCGATCAGTGCATTGACGTCGGCATAGCCGAGGAACATGCGGTGACGTTTTCAGCTGCACTTGCAAAATGCGGCATGCGGCCAGTTTGTGCAATATATTCCACCTTTTTGCAGCGAGCATTTGACCAAGTATTACACGATGTCTGTTTGCAGAATTTGCCGGTAATTTTTTGCCTAGATCGTGCTGGAATCGCCGTACATGACGGAGTGACACACCATGGAATATTTGATCTGTCATATTTGCGATTGATCCCCAATGCGGTCATCTTGCAACCAAAAGATATTCAAGAATTTGTAAACGCACTGCACTCCGCCTTCGAATGGCACCGTCCCGTTTTCCTAAGGTATCCTAAATCTTATAATCGCAATATGGATTTAAACGCTCTAGGTTTTTCGCAATATTTGCCACTTGGTAAGGCAGAAAAAATTACCGAAGGCCAGAAGGTTTGTTTTCTCACATTGGGAAATATGATAGATTTGGCCAGTGAAGCCCGTAAAGAACTGGAAAATTTTGGCATCCAAGCTGGTATCGTGAACATGATATTTGCCAAACCCATGGACGGAGAAATATTGGAAGATATTGCCAAAAATTATGAATTCGTCGTAACCCTCGAAGATAACGTTTTGAGCGGGGGGTTCGGCAGTGCGGTTTTAGAATTTTACAATGACAATGGCATAAAAATCAATATTCTGCGCCATGGTTGGCCAGACAGGTTTATAAAACATGGCACGTCCCTCGACATTTTACGCATGGAGCATGGTCTATCGGTAACAGACATTACAAGTAAAATACTGTCTGCTTTGAATGTATGCAATTCTTGACAATACATGCCTTAACCAGACAGCCGGCATCTCCGTAATTTGCTGCGGAAAAATCATTGCCCAACTATATTTCGATGATTACACAAATATCGACAATTTCTACATTTGGTTGGAAAAGGTTTTATGTCCGAAGTTGCATCCCGGGCAAGTTGTCATCATGGATAACGCTTCGTTTCATAAATCACATCGTATTTGCAAGATTATCGAAAATGTCGGCTGTCAACTGCTCTACCTGCCGCCCTATTCGCCGACTTCAACCACATCGAGCACTATTGGGCTTGGCTTAAAAATAAACTCTCCTATCTCTGGCGCCATGTTGCCAATTTTTATGACAGACTTTCTATCGCTCTCAATCTTAATTATGGGACTATCTCTATCTAGTATACTATAGTTCACTATAGAAAACAAAATTGAGAATTTCTTCCTCAAAATCGAGGAACGGCACAGCCTTGCTTTTCACTACCGCCAAACTTATGCTTTTACTTGCTTGATTTTGACGTTACCCTCTAGCCTTCCGCCAATGTTTGCAACCAATCACAGTATACTTCCGTA
>JAISRG010000051.1 GCA_031273725.1 Puniceicoccales bacterium | reverse complement strand
TTGAAGAATTTGTCGTTGGGAAAAAACCAATGAAGGTATTGGCCAAGGGCAAGAAAATATTATCATTCGGCATATCCATACTTGTCAACCCGCAAGCGAACAACCCAAAGGAAAAGACCACCATCCTCAATTGTGTTGCCTTCGATAGGACGGCACATCACATCGACGATGCCACAAACGGGGGTGCCAATTACCTCCACGTCCAAACGACGGATAAGATACAATATTACACCTGACAGAAATTGGAATGAGCATGTCAATCCTGCATTCTGGGTGTCATCGGCGGCCTGCCATACGGTACAGACCAACAAGTCCGTCAACGACAATGGTAACAATTCCGCAAACAATTACGCCAACAAACAACAGCCCACACAGAGGATGATTGTGGCAGAGAGAACGGCAGTTCCAGAAGAGATTGGCCTCGAAGATTTTGTTTGACCATTTTCTCAAAACCCATCTTCAAAACATTCAAAACCCACTGCAGGTTCGGCATTGGTCTCTGTTTTTGATTTGTCCCCCAAAAGCGCCTCAAATTCTTCGTCCCCCAAAATCGCACGAAATAGTTCATCGGCATTTTCATAGGTTGGGCTATCCTTGGCGGCTTCTATTTCCCGCCTGATTTCTTCTTCGGAAACGGCAACATCTTCCTCCGAATCATCCTCTTCTCCTTCCCATAGTCCAAAGTAGAAGTTTTCAATGGCTTCCTTGGGAATTACGGTATCCTTTGGGGTATTCTTCCAAGGATCTTCCTTGCGCGCAAGCTCATCCAATTGGGCACCGTTGAACATGCCATAGTCGTCAATCACCTGGTCGATGGTGTCGATGTTTGTCTTACTAAGTTCTTCATCCGTTAGTAATTTTTTTGGGATATGCTCCTCTCCGATGGCAAACTGTCCACGGTGAATCTCAAACAATTCCCTGCAAACCGGACCATTATCCCACCTCTCGAAATCTTCGGGAAATAGTGGTTCCCCATACCACACCAGATGCCATGCCTGGCAATAGTAACACAGCTTTTGCAGGTGCATGGTGGATATTTCTCTTCCCATGATGTGCAAAATGTGCTTGGAAACGGTGAAGATATTTACCATGGTCCAGATTATGTCACAACTACCGGGCTTTGCAATGGCAATTGGGGGGCGTAAAGAAATTCCAATGGTTAGTGGTCCTTGTAGTGGCCCCTGCAGCACTCGAAACGTATTACTTCTTCGATGATTTTGTAAACCAAACGATTCTTTTTATCCACATGGCGCGACCACACATTGCCTCCCAAGTGCCGCAGCCGCTCCGGCTTCCCTAGCCCCTCCATGGGATGTTCTAGGGTATCGGCAATTAGAATCTTTATCTTGGCAGCTTTATCTGAATTGAAATCCTGAAATATTTTATATTCTTTTTTAAACTTTGGAGAGTAATCAGCTTCGTATTTCATTCTAAATTTCCCATTTTGACTTCTTCATCCCATTTGTCTAACAATGCTAAACTTTCTTCAATTGTCTTGCAACGATAACTTAACCCTGCCGCCGATGCCGCCTCCGATTGTTCACACATTTTGCGAATTGCCTCAACATCGTAGGTATCACCGGAGCCATCCTGGTAAAAGTGAATATTGGCAAGGTTATCGCCACGGAGAGCATGTCTGAGCATGCCCGCCAGGTACTTTGGGAGAGAGACGTGTTCTTCCGCTGCCGCCGCCCGTGCCTTTGCCAGAAAATCTTGGGTGGTGTCATCCGATATGTTAAAAATTGGAAGTGTCGCCAATGAATTTGTCATGATGATAATATATGATAAAAACCGAAAAACATGTCAAGCATGAAATGGCATTGGTTGGTCAGGTCCAAGGATGTCCACGGAAGCCATAGTCCCACCCTTCCACCCTCACAAAATCAGATGGAAGAGGAAATTTCCGTAGATTAGTCGCGAACGCTGTAATATGGCGGCCATTCCAAGTTTGAGAAGACTATAACAATGTCCCAGTGATTTGAAAAGTTTTTTTAGTGAACTTTATGTATAGCATTTCTTTCACTTTGTATAGACTTTTCTTTTTCTGTTAGGGCGGAAGACCGTGGCAGTGGCCTCCCTAGGCTGCTGCAGCCCACAACCAACAGCACCACCAGCATCGCGATCGTACATGCCCATCACCCTTCCCACCTCACTGATTGCTCTGCCTTTCCAATTGCCTATTTCATTGCCTACTCTGCTTTTCCATTCGCTTGCCTTACCGCTTATGTCCTTTTCCATTCTTCCAAACATCTCCCTTCCTGGCCAGAGAGTGTAACATTTCCTCCTCTTTTCGCAATCACTTTCCAGTTGTTACCCTTTCCCTGTCCGCCCCCTTTTCCATTGACTCCCCGCTAAAATCATTACCATGTGAAGTCACATTCTTGTTAATATCTGATTACTATCTTGCTCATCCGGTTTTCCGGATGAGCCCTTTCTTTGCGGCCTTTTTGACAGTGGCTAGAAAAAGTTCCGTATTTATAAATTGAATCACAATGTGGCTTTTCTCCCATGAACACATATGCTTTTTAGATCACAAAAAATAAAGCAACCTTGAAGCAATGACCTTTCCCTGAGGCTTTGGCCACTCTTTCCCAAATCGCCCACTAGGCCTGTGTTTGTGCGACCTTCATGATTGGCTGCCTGACCAGGGCTCGAACCTAGACAAACTGGACCAAAACCAGTTGTGCTACCATTACACCATCAGGCAATTAGAATTTTTAGGGAACCCTACCGTTGAACACAGATTTTTAAAATATTCCTCTTGGCAAAGTCAAGCAGAAGCAATATTTGTTCCAGAAATCGCGATGCAACGTTTGCAAGAAAAATTAATTACAAACAACAAATTGGGTTTATATTGCCACGTGCCATTTTGCGCTCACAAGTGTTCCTATTGTGCCTTTTATCAGGAACCGCCGACCCATCAACTTATAGAGCAGTATTTGGCGGGCATAGAAAAAGAATTTTCCATGTTGGATATTGGGCAACCCTTTGATACAATTTACATCGGTGGAGGAACTCCCGGCATACTGACTGCAAAAAGCCTCGGAAGGTTGTGTAAAATTTTGACAAAAAATAATCATAGGATACTACCCGTAGAATTTTCCGTAGAATTTTCTCCAGCAACGGTCAAAAAAGATAAACTGGATATTTTGGCGCATTATCACTGTAATCGCATAACAATAGGGGTGCAAAGCTTTAATCCTAAAATTCTGCAAATTCTCGGGAGAAGGCAAACATCTCGACAGATTTCGGAAGCTTGGGAAATAATTTCATCGTACAAAATTAGCAATATCGGAATTGACCTAATTTTTGGGATTCCTGGACAAACATTTGACGAATGGATTCAAGATTTGCAACGGGCGATCGATTTAAAACCACAGCATATCTCAACCTATAATCTGACATTTGAGAATGGCACTCCTCTCCGGAACAAATTACTTGCAAAACTTTTTGATCAAAAGTCAAATGACGAAGAAGCAGATTTTTATTTGCAAACCTTGGACTTCCTTAGGAAGAACGGATATGAACACTATGAAATTTCCAATTTTTGTTTGCCAAAATTTGAAAGTATCCACAACTCAAACACATGGAAAATGCAAGATTGGGTAGGGATTGGTCCGGCCGCCTGTTCCCAATATGATAACAAAAGATTTGCTAACCCGTCGTCGATTACCCAGTGGTTACAATCTCTCAAACGGGGACATTTGCGACATGTACACGGCGAAATTCTCAGTGAACAAGTTCTCGCGGAAGATTCCATAATTTTTGGCCTCCGAATGAATGAAGGGGTTAATATTTTAAATCTACAAAATAAATACCACACCATCGATTTTTCGCCGTTGAATGATTTATTTTTTCAACTGGAAAATGAAGGTTTTTTGCAGATTGCCAACGATGTTGTTCGACTAACGGATTCTGGCCGCCTCGTTGCAGATGCCATTGCGGTAAAAATTTTAGAAAACTTCCAATCGACTA
>JAISRG010000027.1 GCA_031273725.1 Puniceicoccales bacterium | reverse complement strand
AGAGCTAGGGTCAAGTTATAGCATTGTTGAAGACTGCCAAATTATAGCAAGAGACGACAAAATTATAGCAGGAGATGGCGCCAATGGGCCAAAGTTTGCTGATGTAATGACAACAGATGAAAGTGACTTGGGGGCCAATTGGGGTCAAGGCCTCCAAATTGATGAGTCCATTTTACCAGGTTTTGACATAAGCTTGTCCATAAAAGCTTTAAAAGAAGTGTGCCAATACGGAAATCGCTACGCTAGGACCGTGGCTGGTGTTGTTGGTTACAGACAAACCCAAGGTAACATTTTTCATGGATTTATCTCCGACACCACAGCAACCAAATGGGTGGAAACCCCAACCCCATACTCCGTCTGTGGTTTAGGAGATCTCGGTCAATTGGTCGCCCTGAACAAAATGTTTCAGTCCCTTCAAGAAAGATTTCAACCTAAGCAGACTAATTTAAAGGCAGATGAATTAAAATTTAAGCAAGGTAACAGTAATATGGGAGCTCAATTTGCTCCGGAGGATTTAGGGAATGCTCATCCAAAGATTTCCGATCCTACCCATAGTTTTCCCAATCCAGCATTTGATAGAGTGCGAGAAATTATTGATAAGGATGTTAGGGAAGTAGAACGCAATGAATTGATTGCTGAGGTAAACTCAACGAGCTTCGAAGCCAATCTAAGAAAGTGTGCTGTAACAAATCCAGACAACCCCTTGGATTCGGTGATTTCGGTGCTATCCGTCATTAGCGCAGATCCACATACACTTGTCAATCAACTAAAAATAGAGGCTGATGGAGGCAATCAAATCTGTACTTTAGTGATGGGATTATTGACTTCCCATAAATCAAGAGACGCCATTGCCAATGGCATTAAAACTGAGGAAGATGCGCAAGAATTGGCCGAAGCATGCACAAATTTTCTAAATAAAACCTGGCTTGACTCGCCCACCATGAGACCATTCGATGCTGGGATAGGGGATCAAAAACATGTCCTAACATATAATCAGGAACGCCTGAGAGCACTGGCCGTGAGTGTCACTGCAATGGCAGAGGTATTGACCATGCTTGGACAAGTGGATGGAATTGATCCTTCTGCCAAAGAAGCAGCACAAAAAGCATTGGAAAATATTTTAGACAGACTCAATGAAGAAGTTCTTTTCAAGAATGTAAAAAATGAAACCCCAGAAGCTGCAGCGGCTCGCAAACAAATTGCACAATTGAAGCTTTACATAGCGAGTCAGCAGAGTAAGCTTGTTGGAGGTTCGCAACATTTATCAGCAAAATGGAGTGCCAACGTAATCGCTAGCCTGGCAGAATGTGGAGATAAGACATCGGGTTCATTGGAATTTTTAGATAATTTGATCGGTGCAGAATTAAGTCGTTTTCGCTCAGAATTTGCCATTGGGTTTTCTAAACATGCTGCCGAGGATAATGGATTCTTTATCCAGCATACTGGTTCGGCTGCCATGGATATAATAAAACACTCCCACCAACCGCCGGAAACAGCATCTGCTTCTCTTGCCGCAGACCAAAAGAAACGTCCCGAGGTAAACTATGAAAGCAGTAGTCAAGAAAGGGCTATCAAATGGAACGCAGCCGGAATGCGTCTTTGTGAACATACTGCAGATGGAGAAGAGATTATTTGTGACCTCATCAATGGAACAAGCGATATCACGGGGAAGGTTCAATCCAATAGTAACATCGACACTTTAATTGATAATGAAAGACTTTGCGATGAAGTTTGTGCATACCTTGGTATCAAAAAGGACGAAACTGTAAAGTGCGAAAAAGAAGGAGATATAACTAAAATTATACCGACCTCAGGACTCCACAAAGGCAAAGAATTTTCCATCATTGCAGGGAATCCTCCCATGTTTAAAAATAAGGACGGGCATCAATTGATGACGATTGCTCCAGAGCATATGAATCATCATCTTTTCAAAGACCATTTCTGTTGGGGATGGCAAGAGGTCGATGGAGGAAAAGATTGCTACGAATTTTGCAAGCATACGGGCGGACAAGAAGTTGCTTACCATGCGATAAAAGAAGTGCAAACGGGCTCAATTAAATTTGCCGCAGGAAGGCCAGAAAAGTCCGAGATTGAATCAGATAAAGAAATAAAATTTTTAAACATCGGAGAGATTCCTGGGTTGTCACATCTCAGTAAAAGTGGCCTAAGCTTGGATGCTATTTTCAACCAACAAGACGAAACCATAGAATTAACCGCATTACAACACCATGGAGAGCCGATAAAATTAAAACAAGAAGGAGGTAAATGGGTCCTGGCTAGTAACCCAAACATGCAGCTTATTACACACGCCCAATTCACGGATCTTTTGCAAGGCGAAAGACAAGATGGACTTGGAGGAACATCTACCGCCGGCATTGAAAACCCAATGGGATATTTGGGAGAGAGCAGATACCTCGTTTTCAAGGAAAGCACTACCAGCCTAACTTCCCGAAATCTCCTATTTTTGATTCCAGAAGAAGTAAAGGATGAAGAAGAAGCAAAAAATTTGTTTGACGATAAGGGTGAAGGAAAGGTAAATAAAGATAGTCCATATGGGATATTTGGTCGCGCCGAACCAAGTAAGCCGTATTTCAATGAAGCCACCCTAGCCGTACAATCCCACTTTCTTCGCTGGTCAATGGATAAGGTTGGGCGCTACAGTGAATTTGCCATCCAAGAATCCGACAATAAAGCCATTGCCCATACGGCCATAACACTTATCGCCCGTGCCATGCGTGAGAAAAATTATGCACAGGCACTAGGATTTCTCAATGCCATTCCGAAAGGGCTGCAGTTGGGTAAAGGCGCCGAAGACGATACCATCAGAAGGATGTTTTTCGATATCATTAGAGATGATTTTGATAATACCCCCGAGGTCGCTACCATGCATATGCAGCTCTTTCTGAAATGGTTTCAAATGGATACCAAGGTTACAGAGTCTGTTTGGCGTTTTATTGCAGATTATAATAAGTCTCTGCCCGCGGGTACACAGCAAATTTCTGAAGAGATTTTTTCCAAATTAATCAGAGATAAATTTGTTAGAGCATGCAGGGATGAGGCATTTTATTCGCAGAGCCTCGCTCTCACGTCCTTACAAAAGCAGGCATTGTTAGAAAAATTGCCAGACGATGTCTTTATTAAGTGTGATAAATATCATTGGGCAGTTGCGAAGGTACTTAACGAAGCAAATCGATGGCGAGAAGGCCAAAAGGAAATTGTTTCCGCTATTATAGCGAAACCGGTGGATATGGAACCGGTATCCGTTGTAACGCGCAATAAAGCTAGTGAAGCGAATGTAAGCGATGGGGAACGGTCGGCTTTTTCAGCTTTGCGAAAGCATTTTGCCCAACTTGATCCGAGACCAACACAAACCAAAGGTGATACTTTGCTCGATGGAGAAGAACAAAGTTCGCCATTTACATTTTTGGGTACTGAGCAACGAGGAGAAAGCGAAGGCGCTATCCTAAAAGGAGAATTTGATCGCTACGACCAAGAAATCGACGAGGGAAGGAAAAAAGCACTTGAAGAAACTGGATTTATTCCAGAGAATGCAAAATTAGCAGATACAACACGCACAGATAGCGTTCAAAAAGCACTAGAAGAGTGCGATAGTGAGTTAACACAACAAAAAAATGATGCACTCGAAAAACTCCAAGAGCTTTACAAAGGAATTTTTTCAACGCACATATCAGCTGGAGAAATTTCGCGGGATAACATGATGCCGGTTTTGGTTGAGCTCATGCTTAATAGGGGAAAACCTGCCGTAGAGGCAGGAGAAGGATCCGTAACCCTTGATTTCCCTGCCCAAAAAATGCAAGTCAAAATGTCCCGTGCCCAATATAAAGAATTCCTAGAAACAACGCGGAGTTACCTCCTAACCACAAGTATACTTAAAAAAAATGAGCTAATTAAAGCCAGGTTAGAAGAGCTCCAAGGTTTACAAGCAAAACTTACTGACAATCCAGTGGATGGCAGCCTGATCGCGCAAACACGGGCCGCGTATTTGGCATTAAATCGTGAAATTGCAGCGCAGAAGGAACTTTGTGGGCCAGACGAACCGGATAAAGATTTTTATGGAGAGGTGGCAGAAGTCGTCGGTGGAGGAATAACCCGCGATGAATTGATGGTCTACGAAGTACTTTCCGGTATTCGTCCCTACGTCAAACAAGCCGAGCTATTGAAAAATCTTTTTGAAGGTAAGACTAAGGCTTTCCAGCTGATCATGGGTGGAGGTAAAACGGCGGTACTTCTTTCCCTCTTCTGCTTCTACATATCACGGCAGGAAAGTATGTCAGTGCCGGTAATACTCTCCCATGCGTCCCAGTTTGAATCGGTTGTTGGTAATGTTGGAGAATATCAACGTTCTAGGTTTAATCAGGATATCATGCTTCTCGATGTTTCCCGCGAGCAGCTTAAAGATGTGGACCAATTGAAAAAGATACTAGAGAATCTCCAAACAGCCAAGGCCAAACATCAGGTAATTGTCGCTAAAACGAGCTTACTCAACGTTCTTCAGCTCACCTTCCAAGAACTCTGCAATCCCTCGGATCGCATAAAAGAACTACAATCGCAAATTGGTGCATTAAGTGCACAATTAAAACTGGTAGAACAAGCGAAGACCGATGCACAGGATGATCAAATAGTTCGTCTTGAGAACCAACAGGATGTTCTTGGTAAGAAAATAGATAAACTAAAAGAAGAGCTGGAAGGACTCCAAGGTCAAAAAGGAGAAGAAAAATTCGAGTTACTGCGCGATATTCTTAGATTTTTTAAGGAAGAAACGACTGGCATATTCGATGAAGCGGATATGAACCTTAACGTTATGGAGGAAGTCAATTTCCCTAGTGGCCATGAAAAACCGATGTCGAACACACAACGT
>JAISRG010000015.1 GCA_031273725.1 Puniceicoccales bacterium | reverse complement strand
TTGCTAAATGCAGGTGCGGATTTGCGACTATTGCAGGAATTGCTCGGCCATTCCAATCTTTCAACCACCCAAGTCTATACCCATATCGATTCTTCGAGGATGAAAAGTGTCCACCAAAGTTGCCATCCGCGGGCATGACAAAATTGTTCCTTGGCGCGGGAATACAAATTAAGCCGATACCTTTTAGCTTGCTAAGATTTTGCCATGTCAATATAAACCCTAGCCATGATTGATGTTGCAAATGATACTACCATACTTGATATTATTTCTTCGGATAGTGGTTTGAAGTTTAATGTTGTCGCCGCCATAAAATCCATCGAAGCGAAATTGGCAAAAAGTAATACGGAGTATTTGTCAGTTACCATTGGAGACAAGAATCCTTCATGTTTGTGTAAAATTCTTGGTAGTTCCTCCATTCATAACTTTTTAAAAACGGTAGAGCCAGGAACAATAGTCTTTGTGGAAGGTGTTACGAAGGATTACAAGGGGGTATTTTCTCCGGAAATAACATTTGTTCGTGTTCTAAGTGACGATGAAATTACGCGTGGCAACTATTTACAAAAAATGACCGTCTGTGCCAATGAGGGTGTGGAAGCTTTGAAGGTTGAATTAAACGATATGCTCGCAACCATTGGCAATAAAAAACTCAGACTAACCGCTACGGAAGCCATAAAAGAACTCGGGGAAGAATTTTACGATAAGGCCGCAGGAATTTCCATGCACCATGCATACAAGAATGGGTTGTTGGAACACACTGTTCATACTGCCCGGGCGGGGAAAAGTCTTCTACCGCTATATCCTTTTGTGGATTACGATATTGCCATGGCGGGTTTGCTGTTGCATGACATAGGAAAAGTTTTAGAATATACGAGCGATGTGGTTCCCCAGCGTACGAAGGTAGGGGTTTTGCAAGGACACCTGGTTCTTGGCTACAGGCTTATTCGAAAGGCTGCAATTCAGAATAAGTTGGATGGTGAAATTTTGGAGCGCCTTGAGCATATTCTTCGAAGCCACCACAATGATCCCGAATTCGGAGCCGTAGTACGTCCTGCCACACCAGAGGCGGTATTTGTTTCTTTGGTTGACAACCTCGATGCCAAAATGGGCATGGTGGAACAGTTGTTGCGTTCAACACCGTGTAAAAATGTTTTCTCCGAGTTTCACAAGGGGCTGGAAGGAAAATTGCTCGTTTTGCCAAATGATTTGCCAAATGACAGTGAATTAGATTAATTGTGCTCCAGGGGTTGCAAAGATTTCTACACAAAGATGTTTCCATTGTCAAATGCGATGGAAATGGCCTTGTTGCCCTAGAAAAATCACGGAGCGTGTTGTCGCATCCAAATGAAAAAAATGACGAACAGAATTCCCTTCTTGGGAGTCCCTATGATTTTGAAAAACAGGCCTATGTTTGCGAAGGATTTGGCAATGTATATCTGCTTAATCGTTTGGATGCGCCGGTATCTGGGCTTATTCTTGTTGGTCTGAACTCAAAAGTTGCCGAAGCCGTAAAAATTGCTTTCGAAAATAGGAAAATTTCTAAGCAATACGTGGCCTTGGTCAAAGGATATCCAAGGTCCAAAAATGCCGTTTGGCGTTCTCGCCTGGATAAAAATTTTGTCGGGAAATCCATAAAAATGTCTTCGGGGGATGGACTTTTTGCGGAAACGAAGTGTTCCTGGGTCGAATCCTTCCGTGCGTGCGGGGTGACTCTGAGTATTTTAAATTTGTTCCCCGTTACGGGCCGGACACACCAATTGCGCATGCATTGTTTCCAAAATTCATTGCCGATTGTTGGAGATGAAACCTACGGAGATTTTAGGTTCAATGCGATATTTAGAAAAAATTTCGAAAATTACCGCCTATTCCTTCACTCCGAAAAAATCTCTTTGGCCTATACTCTGGAAGGAAAAAATTTCACATTCCATGCCGATAGCATGACCGACTTTTCCGCATTTCTCAAAAACTTCTCGGAAAAAGCAAATCAATAGTTTCTTTTAAAACATTCATAAATTGTGGCATAGGATAAATATTTTCTAAAAAATCCATTGCTTATTTTTTTTAAAAATTTTCCATAGGAGTGTAGATGACACTACATGTATTAGGACATCCCCTTGCAAATAAGATTTTGACGGATTTGCGCGATAAAAATACTCCAGCGGCAAGATTTCGTGAATTGGGGAAGCAGTTGACATATTTTCTGCTGATCGAAGCGACCAGGGGCCTGAAAACCAGGCTGAAAAATATAAAAACTCCATTGGCGGATTTCGATGGTACGGACCTGGATCAGTCAGTCGTTGTCGTTCCGATTTTGAGGGCAGGATTACTCATGCTCCAGCCAGCAATAGACATATTGCAGGATGTCTCCATTGGATATATTGGGATGGAACGCGATGAAACGACGGCATTGGCTCGAACATATTACTGCAAATTACCAACCCTGAAGGGCAAGTTTGCGATTGTGATTGACCCCATGTTGGCAACGGGACATTCGGCGGAATTAGCCCTAGAAGCCGTAATCCAGCAGGACCCCGATAATGTTGTCATGGTTTCCATGATTGCATCACCGGAAGGAATAAGACATTTGGAAAATTTATTTCCAGATATTCCAATTTATACGGCCGCGGTCGACGAAAGGCTAGACGAACACAAATTTATTTTCCCTGGGCTGGGAGATTTTGGAGATCGGGCATACGATACGAATTGAAGTAATGATGCTAAAAAAGATAATAAAGTTTTGCGACTTTACGGATCGGGTGATAATTAAATGCCTATTGGAAGGTATTTGCGTCGGTATATTTTCATTCCTGGCCATGTCAGCCGCATACATATCAGGCATGTGTAAATATAACATCAAATTGTTTAGGACGAGGCGTGATGATACAAATACCCATTAGGCAATTGATCCTAATGTTAGCGAGCATGGTTGCATTGATGTTCGTGGGAAGCACATTGATGTTCGACCCAAATGGCACCTGTGAAAATGAGCCGAATCACCATATGCCCAAAAGTAACACCTTTGGCTTGGCCTACCAAGGCGAACGATTCCTATTGTTCCTGCTTCTGATATCCTGTTGCGCAGCCAGTAACTTACAGAATTTTATTGGGTTGCTTGCGATTCTGTGGAGTATTTTGTTGCTGGTGTATGGATATGGAGACACAAGGTATGTGGCAAAAAAATTCGCAGCTTGCCATTTTTTGGCACTTATTTTTTGTGCCTGCGCAGACATATTATCAAAAAACATGGGTCGGCATACGGGCGCAACCGTATTGCATATCCTCGGGTTTGGATTGCTTGTACCCATATATCCACTGAGCAGCTGGATCGACTCTTTTTTTTCACGGGCGCCATCATTGTTTTTGAGTACCTGGCTGGTCATTATCCGCCCGGTCATAGTTTCATTTTTTCTATCAACCCCAGGGCTGCTGGTCTCCACGGGAGAAAACACCTCCATTAATTTCCTTCTATACATAATGGTGTACGGTACACTGGGATTTGTTCCCATTTTATTTTTTACTAAAACACGACTGCGTACCCTGGCAGCATACATGACATGCTGGCAAAGTGGGTATATTTGGCTCTTCACCATGCGTTTGCCAACGGTGAAATTTGACACGGTCATGCTTTTGGCGATTACACAAGGAATTTTCATGGCCATCATCGCGCAGGTCACAACAGCTCTATACAAACGTGCCAAAACCGATTCTCTAAAAAACCTCGAAGGACTCTTCGAAACAAATTACTTCGCTGCCATTTTCATGATGTCGGCAATGGTATTTTTGACAATTACACCACTTATTTTTATTTACAAAAAAAACATGCCCCCCCTGCCCCATGCATTTGTGTATCAAATATTAGCCAGCATGGCATTGCCCATTATTTTCAATTTAAAAATTTACAAATTAATGGCCAAATCATCTCCCAAACCCGATAAAATTTCTTCATAAACACAATGGCCGCGGTCAAAACAGCTGTTTTCCTCGATAGGGATGGTACTATTATCGTCGATAAAAATTACCTCAAAGACCTCAATGACGTTGAATTATTGCCCGGAGCCAAAGACGCTATTTCAAATTTAAAATCGGCGAAATGCATGCTGTTTCTATTTAGCAATCAGAGCGGAGTAGCACGGGGAATAATCACAATGGATGAAGTATCAAAATGCAACCTGCGCATGATGGAACTACTTGGCCATGGACCGAATGTATTCGATGCAATCTGCATGGCTCCGGAATCCCCCGATGATATTCCGGTCTACAGAAAACCATCGCCAAAGTTTATAGTCGAAATGATAGCAAAGTTTGACCTTTTGAAGGAACACTGTTACATGGCCGGGGACAAAGCAAGCGACGTCTTTGCCGGCATAAATGCACAGATAAATGCCGTACTGATCGCAACTAACGAAGAAGCGAAAACATCCTTCCTAGAATCCCCAGAAAGCAAAAACATTAAAATTTTTCCATCACTTTTTGAGTTTGCAAATTGGTTACTTGCGGAAAAAGAGGCCATGCCTCCAGAAGCAAAAAAGTGAGAAGCGGAATGCTTGTAGGGCACAACAATGTGACGCTGTTTTTTAGCTGCATGGCGTACGCTATGCCCATGGTTATGAGGACTAGAATATTGTCCATTTTTTGAATTCATCTTTGAATGTTCCGCTCTCTATGGATCGGCGTATTGTTTCCATGAGTCGCACCATGAATCGTGCATTGTGAATGGTTAACAATTGCCCACCAAGCATTTCCTTCGCTTTGAACAAATGGTGAATGTAGGAACGTGAAAAATGTTGGCAACAATGACAATCACATGTGGCATCAATGGGAGAAATATCTTCCCGGTAACATGAATTGTTCAGATTTATAAATTCTTTTCCCCCATTGGAAAATGGTGCGCATAGGGCACCCCCATGGCGGGCCAGACGAGTAGGGTATACGCAGTCGAAGGTATCGATTCCATTTTTTACGCCATGCCAAATATCCGTAATGCCACCGATACCAAGTAGGTGAATTGGAAGAGAACGATCGATGTGTTGGCTTATCATTTCAACCGTTTCGTGCATTTGGGCCTTCGTGCCACCCAAGCTTCCTCCAATTGCCTGCCCAAAGAAATCATTGTTTGCAACAAAGTCCGCGCTCTCTTTCCGCAGATCTCCGTAGATACCTCCCTGGATTATGCCGTACAGCGCCTGTGTGCCGTTGTCATTTTTTTTAAACTCTGCCAGGCTACGCAATTCCCATCGATGACTTCTGGCCATTGAAAGTGCGGTATATTTCCGATCGACGTGGAATGGCGTGCATTCATCGAATACTAGGACTATGTCAGCTCCCAGTTTTCTTTGCACTTGGATTGATATTTCCGGGGTTAACCAATGCTTTGTCCCATCAATGTAGGAACGAAAAAATGCACCCTCCTCCGTAATTTTCAGCAGGGTTTTACTGCAATGCGGTGAAAAATTCCTTCGCCCCTTAATCTCATTTGCCACTCCACCATGTCCAAGGCTGAAAACCTGAAAACCTCCCGAATCTGTCAACATCGGCCTGTTCCAATCTAACATTTTGTGCAACCCTCCATTCATCGCCACAATATCAGCCCCAGGCTGAAGCATCAGGTGGTAGGTGTTCGATAGCATAATTTCTGCCCCCGTAGCTGCAAGATCTGCCGTTGCAAGCGACTTCATCGCCCCTTTTGTAGCACAAAATATAAAATTCGGCGTGTTAATTATGCCGTGGGGAGTTGATAAAACACCGCGGCGGGCCATGGTATTTTTACACCCGTGGGTTATCTTAAATGTAAAGGTTTCAATTGCCATGACATGTGTGCATTTGAAAGGAAATATCGCTTTTTCCAATAAAAAAATCTTTTGATAATTTTTACGGATAAATGTTTGCAAAAGTGTTTCTTTTATAAAATATGCCCCCCGTGGAAGAAAAAACAATTTTTGAAAAAATAATCAACGGAGAGGTCCCAGCTGATATCATTTTCGAAAACGACATCGCTGTGATCATTCGTGACATTAATCCACAGGCTCCGATTCACGCATTGATCATTCCCAAAAAGAGAATTGATAGGATTGAAGCCGCTCAAAATGGTGATGCTGAGCTGCTTGGAAAATTACTGATCATGGCAAAGGATTTTGCCAAGTCCCACAATTTGACCGGATTTCGGTTGGTAATAAACAATGGACAGCAGGCGGGAGAAACAGTCCCCCATTTACATATCCACCTGTTATCTGGGAGGCCAATGGCCTGGCCCCCGGGCTAATTCAGTATGCTTTTCGAGCATTACTGGGCTCGGCTCAAGAATGAACTTTCCTACCTTCGGCGTCATACTTGCGCTTTTTACAATCACCCTGCTTTCGCTTTGAACATCAACCATAGAACTACCGTCGTTTAGTGCAGTTTTGTATTTTTGTAAAAATTTGAAAAAAGAATTGACACCCCGTGTTTGTTGAGCAACAGATATGGTATTGTGAAAAGGGGCCATTTATACTTTTTTGCGTTGATCATTGTGGCATGTCTATGCATCGATGTGATACCATTGAATTTTCTACGTCTATTTTTGGCCATTAGTGTGACATTGAAATCTGCCATAATTTTCGTACTGCCGGTTTTGATTTTTGGCTTGATTTTTTCGACATTTCAACGCCTGGGGCAGGGCGCATCAAAAATTTTCGCGATAGCCTTAGGATTGCTCTGCTGTTCGAATTTTCTGGCGACCTATATGAGTCATTTTGTAGGCGAAGGCGTACATTCCATGGACTTATCACTGGCACAGGTAGCCGCCGGAAACGAGTTGGTTCCGCTATTTAATTTACAATTTCCGAAGATCATTTCGAATGCGTTTGCCATGATATTTGGTGTAATTTGTGGAATTTTTGTTCCCAAGGTTTCGCCAACGTACTCCCAGAAAATATTGAATGTGTTTGATATCATAGTTTCGCGTCTGTTGTCGTATATTTCATTTGTAATTCCTTTCTTTCTTTTTGGTTTTATTTTAAAAATGCAATATGATGGAATGGTTTTGCTGCTTGTTCGGCAATATGCCATCATCGTGGCAGTTATCATTGCGACCCTTGCCGTGTACATTTCGCTTTTTTACTTCATCGCCAGTGGCCTGCATCCGGAGAACGCTTGGCGATCGATGAAGAATATGATCCCGGCGGTAATTTGCGCATTTGGCAGCATGTCGAGCGCTTCCGCGTTGCCGTATACCATCGTTGCCGTTGAAAAAAATACTTCCAACAAGTCCCTTGCAAAATCCATTGTATCGATTACGACAAACATACATCTGCTCGGGGACTGCATAGCGATTCCAATTTTCATATATGCCATTCTGAAGAGCTTCGGATTGCCGCAGCCATCGGCGGCACTGTATCTGATTTTCGTCATACAGTTTGTCGTCGCGAAGTTTTCCGTGGCGGCTGTTCCGGGCGGAGGCATAATTGTCATGCTTCCGATCATTGAGCGCTGCTTTGGTTTCAACGATGCCATGTCATCCCTGATTTTTTCGCTCTACGTCCTAATGGACCCAATCTGCACATCCGCCAATGTCCTCGGTAATGGTGCATTTGCGCAGCTAATTGACTGCATTGTCTGCCGCTTTCGGTTGGGAAATTTTTCCGAAGAAAGTAATGTGGCCTGACAACTTTGTTGCCATGGAAATCGGCTGACATCTGGAGGTTAAAAAATGCAAACGCTTCACGCCCTACCAATGTATGAGCCATCGTCGGAACTGACACGGATAGTTTCCCCGGGTTTTATAAACAGTGGTACTTGGACGACCAGTCCTGTTTCTGTCGTAGCAGGCTTTTGTACGCTTGAAGCGGTGTCACCTCGGACACCATCTGGAGCATCGATAACCTTCATCGTAATTGAAGCTGGCAGAACAATTTCCACGGGTTTATCATTTACACAGGCAACGTCATAGGGTTTCCCAATGGCTAGAAACTTTTTTTTACATTCAACCAATTCGTTTGGCAAACAAATGTCCTCGTAGGTTTCCGGGTCTAAAAAATGGTGGCCCATGTCGTCGACATAGGAATATTCCAGCGTTATCGTGCTTGTTGTCAAAAATGTCACATTGTCGGAGGATAAAAATTTAACGGCCGTGGACGCACCGGTACTCAAATTCCGCATGACAACCTGAACAAATCCCGCTTGTCGTCCCTGGGTCCTGTGTTGAACTTCCAGGACGGAATGTGGAACACCGTTATAGTCTATTACTTTACCCTTTCTAATGTCGGTTGGATTGGCCATGGTAAATTTCCTGTATTTTACGGGTGGAAAATCAAGCTTTTTAGGAAATTTTTGAGTTTATGAAAGGATGCATGATTCCAATGCCATTCAATGTTCTTTATTTCCGGCTTCCCATTCTACTCCTGTCCACGATAGGGCACGAGCTCCGGTATTCACTGCCTCCGAAATTTTCGATGTTTTTTCGCCCGTATAGTAGTTTACGAGCATATTTGCTGGGTCTGTCAAATTTGGATAAAACTCGGCATGGCCATCCAGGAAAACGATAATACCTCCACTTTCCCCATAAATTCCACCATCATCTCCGCTCGCAGAACGCCATTGGCCACTTTGTGGATCGAGACCTCTGCTATAGGCAATCGGAGTGGTTGCCGCGGGAGATCGACTGGCAATACCGGAAATTACAACGACGCTCATGGGAAAATTCTCGAAGTCTGGATTAATGTGCCATTTGCCATTTTTCCGAATACCAATGGTTTTCGGAACCGTTCGGCGATTTGACTCAACCAGGTAATCATCATTGAAGATGAAAATCGATGCAATATTCAATTCCTCGTGCCTGGAAAGTACCCCCGCCCATTCCGCTGCGTTTTTGCAACTGTTTAATTCCCCAAAACGGTCTTTTAGCGAAAAACTTACGTATGCCGTTGCGATTTGCTGCAAATTTTTTAATGCTCTCAGCTTCTTTGCGTCGTTTATCGCATTTCCCACCAATGGCATCAATATGGCGGCCAATATTACGATTACCGAAACAACGGTCAGTAACTCTACCAGAGTAAATGCTTTATTCCTCTTATCCCAACGCACAGTACCGAGCATATCAATTTCATCACCCGTGTCAAGGGCTAATGCACCAATACTTTTTCATTGTGTCTATGGGCATTTATCGTATTCCTGGGCCCAGAATAGAACAATAGGCGCGGTGAATATTTTTGTGACAGGAACGGACACGGATGTTGGAAAAACAACCATAGCAGCTTGGATATGCCAGCATGTTGGTGCTGCCTATTGGAAACCGATCCAAACTGGGAATACGCTGGATAGCGAAACGGTAAAAAATCTTTCCCCTCACACAAAAATTATGGGAGAAGTTTATAGGTTAAGTGCCCCGCTGTCTCCCTACAACGCCGCAGAAATCGACAACATTTCCATTGACGGGGGATTGTTTAAACGGCAGATAGATAACACGGTTATCGAGGGTGCCGGTGGTATTTTGGTACCGATCAAACCCGGCTTTTACATGGTAGACCTGATCAAACTTTTTAATGCCAAGGCCATTGTTGTGGCAAAATCAAAGCTGGGAGTAATCAATCACATACTAATGACTGTGGAGGTTTTAAAAACCAGGAAGGTTGATATCCTTGGCATAATTATAAATGGAGACATGGAAGAAAATATCCGGGAGACGATTGAACTGTTTTCCGGACTAAAAATACTTGCCAACATTCCCTATGGCAATGATTTAAATGGGACGTTGCGATCCATTCGCGTCCCATCCGAAATTAGGGAGGTGTTTGGATGATTTGGCGACCATTTACACAGGAAAAAATGACAGCTCCCCCAATCAAAATAACCAGGGGAGAAGGGATTTATCTGTTTTCTGAGAGCGGGGAAAAGTACATCGACATGATATCCAGTTGGTGGGTCAATATCCACGGCCATGGAAACGGGGAAATCGCAGAAGCCATATATTCCCAAGCCAAAACTCTCGAACATGTCATATTTACCAAATTTTCCCACGGTCCAGGGGAGATGTTGGTAAAAAATTTGAAAAAATTACTTCCGCCACCCCTGTCGAAGTTTTTCTTTTCCGATAATGGGTCCACTGCCGTGGAAGTTGCCCTCAAAATGGCCTACCAATACTTTAAAAATATTGGCATGGGAAAGAGAAACTCGTTCCTTTGTTTGAAAGGAGGATACCACGGGGATACCTTTGGCGCGATGAGTGTTGCGGGCAGATCCTCCCAGTACCATTCGACATTTTCCGAACTATTTTTCAATACTCACCAAATAGATGTGCCGGAATATTACGAAGGTGTTGAGAACATAGAAGAACAAGAGGCTAAAATTCTAGAAGAGTGGGAACAAAAATTATCGGCAATGGGAGATAGGGTCTGTGCCATCATCGTTGAACCCCTCCTGCAAGGTGCCGCCGGGATGAAGTTATACCGCTCCGAATTCCTTGAAAAGTTGGTAAACGCCATTCGCCGGCATGGAATTCTTGTAATCTTCGACGAGGTCATGACTGGATTTTATCGCACCGGGAAAATGTTTGCCATGGACCATACAAAAATCATACCCGACTTCATCTGTTTATCGAAGGGCATTACCGGTGGATTTTTGCCCCTTGGAATGACCATAACCACGGAAAAAATTTACGGTGCATTTCTATCCGATGATCTCCGCAAAACTTTTGCCCATGGCCATTCCTATACGGCAAACCCAATTTCCTGTGCCGCCGCCAATAAATCATTGGAAATACTCCTGCGCCGGGATACCCTCGAAAATATTAAAATGATATCGGAATTTCACCGAAGGGCTGTTTTAAAAAATGTTCACAGGAGGAGAACCATTGGTACGATGTCAGCCTTTGATGTTAATTCGTCGGCACGGCGTAATCACCTGGTAGAGTCCGCGTTTAAAGAAGGAATATTTCTGCGGTCGTTGGGCGATACGATATATTTTCTGCCGCCCTATTGCATAACGGAAGAAGAATTGGACAAGGTGTATGCGATCGTTAACAAATTTTTATGAAAAATTGCCATGGAAAATACTTTTGAAAGAGCGAAGGAAATTTTCAATTATCCATTTTTTAAGCTTATCCGAACGGCCCACGATGTGCATGTTCAGAATTTCGACGGACAGACGGTACAGATAAGTGGCATTCTGAGTGTAAAGACAGGAGGTTGTTCGGAAGATTGTGCCTACTGTGCCCAGTCCATTAGAAATGGGTCAAAGTTTCCCAAACAGCCGATGTTAAGTTTAGAAACTGTGGTAGCAGCAGCACGGGAAGCCAAAAATAGGGGAGCCAGCAGATTTTGCATGAGTACTTCCGGAAGATGTCCGTCATCCGAAATGGAGTTTGATAAAATTTGCAAAATGGTAAAAGAAGTAAAATCACTTGGCATGGAAACCTGCGTGACCATTGGCATGATTAGCAAAGAACAGGCCTTGAAATTAAAACAATCCGGATTGGACTATTACAATCACAATGTCGACACATCCCCTGATTTTTACGGCAAAATAATCTCAACGCACACCATTGATGACCGAATCAAAACCATAACCGCCGTCCAAAGTGCCGGAATTAATGTATGTTCGGGTGGAATCGTTGGCATGGGAGAAACAAATGATGATAGGATAAAAATGCTCGTTTTACTGGCCAATTTAAAACCACCTCCCCAATGTGTGCCCATAAACAAATTGGTGAAAATTCCTGGGACAAGCGTTGATAATAGCCACCCCATCGACGATTTCGACTTTGTTCGGTTGATTGCATTGGCAAGAATTCTAATGCCCAGATCCTATGTAAAGATTGCAGCGGGACGCAATACTTTCCCAGATGGGATACAGGCTCTGTGCATGTTTGCCGGGGCAAATGCTTTGTTTTCCAGTGAAAAACTACTCACCGTTAATAATGTAAAAGATGGAATGGATAAAAGTCTATTTGCCAAGCTCGATATTCGGCTAGAACAACCACTAAACACCATGGATTCCATGCTTGCGCGCTAGTGGTCGTTTTCTTTAGTATTTTCGGAAACATTGGACAATTTTTATCTCGAAAAGATACATTAATTATATTATATATATGTACATATATGAACATAACTCTTACCAATTTCAGATTAAAAATGTTTAAGCTGATGCCAAAGGTTAAAGCAGGGGTGCCACTGACGATAACATATAAAAATGAGGACTATGTTTTGACAAAGGTAGAAAGTCGAAGGGAAAAGATAATCAAACAATTACAAATGCTACCAAAGCTTAATATTAGCAGAGAAGAAGTTAAAAGTTTGACTAACTGGGGGCGGAAATAATGCAAATAGTATTAGACGCTTCCTATCTTATGGAATTTCTAGAAAATCCTGAGTGGGAAATTTTTCAGTGGATATGGGAGAATGAACCTGTAGCTCCCTGCCTATTGCGGTACGAATATAACAATATATTGCTTTGTAAGCTGAAAAATAGCAACAAAACAATCAATCAATTTAGAAATGTAATTCATAACTTATCAATACGGTACATTGACATAGCCGGAGAAGAAGAGGGTATTATGCCATTGGCCATCAACTATCGGCTATCATTTTACGACGCTTCCTATTTGCATATTGCCATGGAAAAGGGAATTCCCATTGCAACCTATGATAAAGATCTAATTCGGGCAGCGAAGGAAAAGAATGTGGAAGTAATCGAGTAATAAACCTTCACAGCAAAAACTTGAGAAAGGAGAAGAGAAAAAGAAAAAGCCCAATGCCGATGGCATGCCGGATAAATATAGTGCACTAGATAGAGATAGCCCCACAATTAAGGTTGAGAGCAATGGAAAATCTGTCATAAAAAGTCACCCTCCGGGAGGAAATGAATCAATTTTTAAAAATTTACCTCATAGGCAATCTTTGTAGATTCTCCGTCGGTATCTATGATGATGTTAGTTTTCTTTTCAACAAAACACCAAGACCATAGGCAGGAGATTATTGCTCCAGCGACAACATCTCGGACATGATGTTTTTTTGCCTGTACCCTTGATATTCCCGTTGCAATGGCAAGTCCATAGGGTATTATGGCCTGTTTGAATCCATACCTCCTGTGAATAAACGATGCTCCAGTAAAAGCACCAGCTGCATGTCCGCTCGGAAATGAATTTTTCTTATTTCCCTCTTGATAATCTGGACGTTTTTGATGCGTTACTGTTTTTAGAACATGAACACTTAACTGGGAAGCGGCTAAACTGTAGGCAAACTGCTTGGTCCCTTCGTATCCTTCTTCTTGCCATGAAAGCCCAAATGCGTATGCTGGTATCGCAAATTGCAAAATATCTCCCATGGTTTGAAAATCATTTGCGCGTAGTTGGCATATGGGTGTAAAACTTATCAACATCAACATCAAAACTATACATTTATTTGTTTGTGCCATATAAATGTATATACTAGGAAAAATTTTTTTTTGCAAGGAAATTTTAAACAGAAAAAGAAAAGGTTTTAATGTCACCAAAAGTTGGGACAATATCCAGGCCAACGCGGACTATACAATGCCCAATGATGATTTCCTAATACTCCTATACGCGAAACTCGAAATAAGATATTGAAAAAATGAAAAAATCTTTGCTCGTAGAACAACCACTAAACACCTAAATCAAGGAATGGGACAGCCTTGCTGTACGCTACCGCAGAAACACCAGTTCTTTTATTGTTGTTTTCCGTGTCCAGCCTTATACTTTTAGTTGCTTGATTTTGACGTCACCTTTCAGGAGGAAATGAATCAATTTTTAAAAATTTACCTCATAGGCAATCTTTGTAGATTCTCCGTCGGTATCTATGATGATGTTAGTTTTCTTTTCAACAAAACACCAAGACCATAGGCAAGAGATTATTGCTCCAGCGATAACGTCTCGGACATGATGTTTTTTTACCTGTACCCTTGATATTCCCGTTGCAATGGCAAGTCCATAGGGTATTATGGCCTGCTTGAATCCATATCTCCTGTGAATAAACGATGCTCCAGTAAAAGCACAAGCTGTATGTCCGCTCGGAAATGAATTTTTCCTATTTCCTTCTTGATAACCTGGGCGTTTTTGATGCGTCACTGCTTTTAGAACATGGACACTTAACTGGGAAGCGGCTAAACTGTAGGCAAACTGCTTAGTCCCCTCGTGTCCTTCTTCTTGCCATGAAAGCCCAAATGCGTATGCTGGTATCGCAAATTGCAAAATATCTCCCATGGTTTGAAAATCATTTGCGCGTAGTTGGCACATGGGTGTAAAACTTATCAACATCAACATCAAGACTATACATTTGCTTGTCTGCGCCATGTAAATATAATACTAGAAAAAATTTTTTTTGCAAGGAAATTTTAAACGGAAAAAGAAAAGGTTTTAATGTCACCAAAAGTTGGGACAATATCCAAGCCAACGCGGACTATACAACGCCCAATTGAAGCAAAAAATTAAACATGCTCAAAGTTCCCAAATCCTTGATTACATCAAGACTTAATTCGGTTTTTCTGAATTTCTAGTTTGTGTACTTTTTAATTCAAAAAAGTTTTACATTTTCGTAATGTAATATCATGTGAGAATTTTCTGCTTGATTTATCTTAATTGCGACCACGTCGAACCTATAGCAGGTATTTGTGGAGCCAAATTTTCTTAAATACGCTTTACACGTTTTTCGCAGAATATTCTTCTTTTTTCCATCTACGGCAAAATATCCTGAAGTAGATGCATTCGACGACCTTAATTTTACTTCGACAAAAACCAAAATGTTATGACATTTTTCGAGTGCGACTAAGTCTATTTCTCCTTTTCCGTAAATCCAATTCTTTGTCAGAATCTTAAAACCCTTCCGTTTCAAAAAATTGGCCGCCAAATCCTCTCCTAATTTTCCTAAATCTGTATTTTTGGTATTTTTAGTATTAAAAAGCGAAGAAACCTTTTTCCAATACGACAAAACTTTTCCAAAAACTCGTTTCCAGGTCCACATTATTCATTCTTTGCAGGAAAAATAATACCGACTATCTGCATATGGCAGATATTCACGTTTTCAGTAAAATTGAAAAAAATTACTAAGACCAGGACTCTAAAACGATAGGAAAAGCAAACAGAAAAAAGAAAGAAGGGACATGCCAGTCGTAACGTAGGCCAACCCCTTCCACATCAGTCCATTTTATTATATGGCCCCGCTCACAACTCTCCTGTCTACCCTCGGCACCACGGGAAATAATGCATTATTCAAATACTTTCTCATTTACCAATTCCATGATTTCAATGCTTCTATACCTTGAAATCTTCTCCTCTTCCCGGGGAAATCTCTTTTTGTCTCTCTACGAGGCAATTAATTCTTTAAATTTGCTTCCAACTTTAAATTTAACTGTTTGAGAAGCCGGAATATGAATCTTAGCATGTGTCTTCGGATTGACTCCCGCACGCGCGGCACGTTTAGAAACCGAAAATGTTCCAAACCCTATCAATCGGATTCTTTTTGTTGTCTTGATACCATTCATGATGGCCCGCAAAACATTGTTTAATGCGCGTTCTGCATAAGCCGTTGAACAGTTATCGCCACTTAATCTTTTTATCTCTTCTATAAGGTTAGCTTTATTCATTGTTTTTACTCCTCTTGCAAGTTTAGTTATTTATTTTTCTATCATCAGAACTAATAATTTTCATATTAAAAGTGGGAAAAACAATAGGAGAGCAAATAGCCCATTGCAAGTATTTTATTACGCGAATCTTAAAATAGAAGAGCAAAAAGATAAAAAATCTTAGAAAAGATTAATTATGAACGATGAAAAGCAAATAGAGCAAAAAGTTCAAAATATTGCCCATATCGTTAAAATTTGCTTGATATCTCGCATGAATTGAAACAAATACAGAGGCATTGAGTTTCGCATTCGTTCTTTAATTTCTTCAAAATGTCGCCGAATAAAAAAATCAAAGATAGGGAAGCATCTCTTAGGCACTATTCCTTTGAGGAGTTACAGGATTGTGCTGACAATGATTTCAAAAATTTGAATGCCATCAAATTGGCAAGAACACCTCCCCATGAAATCGGTGCTTGGCTTGAAAGGCTTTCGCCTGAAGAAAGGGAAATAGTTTTACGCAAGCTGTCCGATGATGACGTAACCGAAGTTTTGGCGGAGATGAATGTTTCCGATTCGGCAGAAATCATTTCTGAAATGCGGGACGCCAAAGCCATAAAAATTTTAAGCTCCCTAGCCCCCGACGATGCCGCTGACTTGTTGGGTGAATTGGAAGATGACGTAAGAGAGAGATTGATGGCCAAGATGCCATCGCAGGTCGCCACAACCCTACGTAATCTGCTGACCTATGACCCGAATACCGCCGGTGGCGTCATGACTCCCAACGTCGCTACCCTAAAAATAGACATGACGGTCGATGAAGCCATTGAATTTTTGAGAAAAAACAAGGACGTTGCAGAAAATGTGGAGAGTTTATATGTCGTCGATGACAAAAAACATCTGGTGGGAGTTCTAAATATACAAAAATTGCTGTGGACGGATCCACATTCCAAGATAGGCGACCTGATGTGCAGTGAAGTCGAAGGTATCTGTTCGCTGGAACAGGACAAAGAAACGGTCGCCCATATGATGGCGAAAAATCACTTCAACACATTACCAGTCGTCGATGGGCAGCATCGGCTGATCGGTATTGTTACCCACGATGATGTAATTGACATCTTGCGCGAAGAAGCCACGGAAGATATCCAAAAGCTACATGGAGCAGGCGGGGATGAAAGTATCCACGATAGTGTGTCCTATAGTATTTTCAAGCGTACACCGTGGCTTGTGGTAAATTTGTGTATTGCGTTTATAACAGCTGGCGTCATTCACATTTTTGAGAAAAGAATTGCCCAGTGTACCGTTCTGGCAGTCTTTATGGTGATGATAACCGGCCTAAGTGGAAATTCTGGTGCCCAAACACTGGCAATCGCAATCAGGGGTCTCGCCCTGGGGGAATATCACAACGGGGACTCGCCGGGAGTTATTCTTAGGGAAACGCTGAAAGGGCTTCTCAATGGTATTATCATAGGCTTCATCGCCCTCGTTGTAACCGGTATTTGGTCACGAAATATAAGAGTTGGAGTGGTGGTATTTCTGGCAATGATTCTTAACATGGGATTATCCGGCCTTGTGGGCTCGCTTATCCCAATATTTTTAACACGCATCAAATGTGATCCCGCCCAAAGTTCATATATCTTTCTCACTTCCATAACCGACATCGCAGGAATGTTTATTTTCCTAGGAATCGGGTCGTATTTTTTGCTCTAAGTTTTTTGCTTATACCTTTTATTCTCAAATACAATGAAGCAAATTGCCAAGGATTTGAATTTAAAAGCAACGCCGGATTCTACATTTTGTAAAATTTTCCCAAAAATTTGTAATTTATTTGGCAAGTACACTTTATCTGGGGAATTTCAGGGAAAGGAGATTGAAATTTACACCACCAAATTTCCCAATATCAAACAATTTCCCCTGCGCCTTGCGGTAAAAAGTAATCTTGGCCTCGTCCAATCTTTTCGTATCATAGCCCGGAAAAAGCCTTTTCTCATAAGCCTCCATAAAATTTTTGACAAAAATATATATTTTACAAGCAACCCAATCCTGGACAGCAGGCTACTTTTTTCGACCGATTCTAAGGATCTTTTAAATTTGATATTACAATACGATGAAATCCAAGACCAGTTCTACAATATTTGGAAGACAAGAAAATGCGATGGAACGCTGCTCATAAATAATAACTTTATCATTTACCATGAACCGTTTAGGTTGGTTACAAAAGCAACCCGCGAAAGGATAAAGAATGTGACAAACTTAATTTGCGACATCGTAGATATCATCAGGCTGTCCCAGAAGAATAACAAAACAAGTTAGCATAGAAAATTTCCAATTGGGGACCATTGAATATGAATTTCCCCAAGGAACGGAAAGTGCGATGAAGAAATCAAGGGCACACACATTGCCAACGCCATGCTAAAAAATTAATGATTTTCTGCCATAGCCGACACTAAA
>JAISRG010000083.1 GCA_031273725.1 Puniceicoccales bacterium | reverse complement strand
TTTGAAGTCATGTTTCTCGCAAAGGCAACCAACCTTGCTTTCACCAACAGTTACAAAACTACGCCAATTTAGCATGGATATGGAGTACGGTATGGCATGGAAGAAACATTTTCTAATTGCATTCAATTTTTCGATTCTTTCTATTTAAGGCACAAAATAGTAGGAGGTTTTTTGGATTTACACGAAATACAACAATTGGTAACATTGGTGAAAGATGCAAATCTTCATGAGCTAGAAATTGAGCGTGAAAGCATGCGTCTGAAGATTGTCAATCAGGGAGGAATAGGTCCTGCCCACGCTATTCAACCGCTGGGCAATGCTACCACAACCATAATACGGGAAGACAAAGTGTCACAGATGGTGAATTTGGAAGATGATTCAAATTACCACGTAATCAAATCGCCAATAGTGGGAACATTTTATAGTGCTCCTTCTCCGGAATCCCAAGACTTTGTATACAAGGATACTGCCGTCGACGCCGAGACCGTTGTTTGCATCATAGAAGCCATGAAAGTGATGAATGAAATACAGGCCGATATCAAAGGAGTGATCAAAGAAATCCTCGTGCAAAATGGACAACCCGTTGAGTTTGGACAACCGCTGTTTAAAGTTAAAAAGTCATAGAATATGTTCGAGAAGGTTTTAATAGCAAATCGGGGCGAAATTGCCCTTCGTGTAATTCGGGCATGTCGGGAATTTGGTATAAAAACGGTGGCAGTTTATTCGGAGGTTGATGACCAGTCGCTCCATGTTCAGTTGGCAGACGAAGCCATTTGCATAGGTGATGCAACGAGTATCAATAGCTATCTCAGGGCCGACAGAATATTCAGTGCGGCGGAAATAACCAATGTGGATGCCATTCACCCGGGATATGGTTTTTTGTCCGAAAATCCTACCTTTGCCCAGCAATGTCACGATTGTAACATCACTTTTATCGGGCCTTCTCCGGAAACAATTTCTTCCATGGGTAATAAATCCATTGCCAAAAACATTGCCAAAAGCGTACATATTCCATGTGTGCCAGGAAGTGATGGGACAATAGACAATGAGATGGAAGCTAAGGATATTGCCGATTCCATTGGATATCCAATAATTATAAAGGCAGCGGCTGGCGGCGGAGGCAAGGGTATGCGGTTGGTAAATAATTCCGTTTCCTTTTGCAAAGAATACAAAATGGTGCGCTCGGAGGCGGAGAAGGCATTTGGAAACGGGTCCGTGTACATAGAAAAGTATATCGAAGACCCCCATCACATAGAGTTCCAGATTTTAGCGGATAAATATGGGAAAATAATACATTTGTTCGACCGGGATTGTTCCATACAGAGGCGCTACCAAAAATTGATTGAAGAAGCTCCATCGCCCTTTCTGTCAGAAAAGTTACGCAATGAAATGGGCAATGCGGCGATTAAAATTGCAAAAAAGTGTAATTATCAAAATGCGGGGACAGTAGAATTTTTGGTGGATAAGCACGGGCACTATTATTTCATAGAGATGAATACTCGCATACAGGTTGAGCATGGTGTGACGGAGGAAATGACAGGCATCGATTTGGTCAAGTGGCAGCTGCTAATTGCCGCCGGCGAAAAGTTAACCATCGACCAAAAGGATGTTAAAATTAGCAAACATGCCATTGAATGCAGAATCAATGCGGAGGACCCCCTCAGAAATTTTGCTCCCTGCCCCGGAGAAATAGTGCTATATTATTCCCCGGGAGGCCATGGCATTCGCGTCGATTCCCATGTTTACTCCGGATATGTAATTCCACAATACTACGATAGTATGGTTGCCAAATTGATCGCCTCTGGGCAGACCAGGGAACTTGCAATCAAAAAAATGTATAGTGCTCTGAGTGAATATATGATTCGTGGTGTTAAGACGACAATTCCATTTGGAAGGGCTGTGATGACGGACAAAGGCTATATTGCTGGGCAATATACCACAAAATTCGTGGATGATTTTTTACAAAGAACACCCACGGATACCCTAAACTTTAAAAATTGTTAAAAGCTATGACTACAGAAAAAAGCAATAAAAAAGGAAAAGAGAAAAATTCTTCATTTTCCATTCCCATGGTTTCCGATGATTCGTCCTGCAATCTAGGCGAAATTAAGATAAATCATTCTGTGATCGCCAACATCGCAACACTAAGTGCCATGCAAACAAAGGGTGTTGTGGCGATTGGCAAACATGGATTTGCAAGCGGGATCGCTTCATTCTTTTCGAGCAAAAAATCGACGCTCAATGGCGTCAACGTTGCCGAAGATGAATTCGGAAACTATCTAATCGATATTTGCGTGACATTGAGGTTTGGTTGTGAGCTCGCGAAGGTGGCATCCGAGGTCCAGCAAAATATCATTGATCATATTACCAAGATGACAATGACTGGCGTTAGCAAGGTAAATGTCATCATTGATGGCGTTGAAATTTCGGAAACAACAGACAAAAATGAATTTATTGAAGGAGAATTATGAAAGAAATTTTACAAAATTTGAGCATGGAACCGCTAAAATGCATATCCCCGGTATTCTGGTATATCATTGGTGGTATTGCCATTATTTACATCGTATATTTGTCACTAAAGCCCAGGTGGATTTCTATTTACAAAAGCGACGAAGGATGTGTTTCATTGACAAAAAGCTCGTTGAACAAAATTATAGAATCCCTCGCAAGGGATGTTGGCATTAGGGACAAAGTGTATACCAAAATCAAATGCTGCAGGGGAAATATTTCCATCGACATTACCATTCGCATCGGCCGGAGGCAAAACCTGGCAGATATTTCCAGGTCGCTACGTGAAACATTACAAAACGTTCTCACCCATAATATTGGTCTGGAAGCTGTTAAAAAGGTAAACATCATAGTTGCCGAATTTCAGCCGGAAAATAGTAATTGTAAATGCCTGTGCCAGAAAGAATCGTCCAATCGAGAAATATTTAACAGTTCAAATGACCAAACGAATAATCCACTGTAAAATAAATTTCATTTACGGAAACACGAAAAATTCCTTTCCCTTGGAAAGGAAAGGAATTGCGTGGAGAATTTTTTTGTTTGTGGGGCGATAATTAGCTGAAAATAGTCATTCTGACTTTATAAAAACACATATCATGTCCAAGAGAAGTGATGAGTTATGTTTCGTGAAGTATCACGCTTTGGGCAATGATTATCTATTTTTAGACGCATCGAGGTTTAAGTTGCCGAGTTTGGCAGGAATAAAAAAAATTTGCCATAGAAATTTTGGCATAGGATCCGATGGAATCCTTTATGGAACAAAACTTGGCGATGATATATTTAAGGTACAAATAATCAATCCAGACGGTACGAAAGCGGAAATGAGTGGCAATGGTGTTAGGATTTTCGCCCGTGCGATGTTTGATTTGGGACAAATTGGCCTTTACAGTGAATTTTTTGTCAAAACTTCCAAAAAAACCGTAACCTGCAACATCCTATCCAAGGATCAAATTGAGGTCGACATGGGCCTTCCTTCGTTTAAAGATGACAACATTCCATATTTTCCAGATAGCTCATCAACATTTTCGGCGAATGGCATAACTTATAGATACTACCCAGTGTCAATGGGCAATCCCCACTGCGTAATTTTTGTCGATGAGCTTTCCTGCGAAGAAATCAAGGCCGCGGGTCCCGTTTTAGAGCATAATCCAATGTTCCCGGGAAAAACGAATGTGCAATTCGCCAAAGTCATCGACGAAAATAACATA
>JAISRG010000078.1 GCA_031273725.1 Puniceicoccales bacterium | reverse complement strand
AAGTCAAGGCTTTTTCACGACTTAAGTTTTTTACATGCAATCCTGAAAAATCTTTCCAATCACACAAACTCAAACCCACTACTCAAGGCAGTGTTGGTGGAAGCTAAATTTCGAAATACGCGAGTCAACTCTTTTTTATAAAAATTTCAATATTTCGTCTAATCGGCTTAAATACTGCCTATGCGAATCACAAAATTGAAAAACAAAAATTGGAAAGAGACGAAAATTTTCGTCTTACTTCATATTTTTTCTTTAAAATGTGACATCGCGTAAGTTGCTGGGTTTGCGCTGGTATTTTAGCTGTTTTAGGCGTTCAAATAAAAGAAAGGCTGATATGAAAATTACAACGTCAGATAGTAAAGAGTTTGATAACTTTGAAAAGGTCCAGGATGTGGTTAAAAAAATTCAGGGGACTAAAATCATGAAAAAGGTGGCCGGAGGGGAAGGCAATAATCAGGTTACGTATGGTATCCATAAGATACAAGCCGATGACCGCGCCACGTTAGAGACGCATATTCAAAATGTATTGAACGATATAAGTGGGTGTTTTTTGAAAAATGAAATTTACAGTAAAGGCAACAGTGTACCACATCAGTTTACTGAGTGTTTAAATTTCCTTCTGACTTGGTTAAGGAGTATACATGCGCAGGCTGAGGGGCATACCACAGTCCAAGTGGATGTTGCAACGTCGCAGATGCGAGAAGTGGTTGAATGGGCGGAATTAATGATGAAAAAGCATAGGTCAAAATACTCCGAGGATGATTTTGTTTGTGTTGAAGGAATGATCAAAAAACTCAGGAGGTAAAAATGACAAATGCAGATATAATAGCGCTTATTAATGTTGATCCAGTGCCTCCTACTGTTACCGTAGACCCAGCAGTAGGGGCAGTTGCGGTTAACTATGCTACAGTTCAATATAACGGAGCGACGATAACAGCAGCACAGGTGACACCTCCAGGATTTTTGAATATAGTGTCCAAGGTAGTTAACAAAGTAGCGTATGAACGAAATGCTATTGCTGCTACGGTCCCAGCAGCAGCAGGGGCAACACCTGCAGCAGTAGTAGCAGCACTGGCAGCAATAGTGATACCGCGGACATCACTGGCGGAAGCAGCAGCAGAGCAATGGGACCAGCAGCGACAGCAGCAACGACGGCAGAGGCGTTCTTGCCAAGGCTGCCGAATAATCATTTGCAAATTCTTTTAAGCCAAGGTCAATGGGGAAATGCCTTTATAGGACTTGTACAAGATATATGGACCTCCATACCAATAATCATAGATAGCATTAATTCTATTTTTGCGTGGGCAGACGTGGTTGTTGGTAATCAGGTATGTAAAGACAGCTATGTGCAAGCAATAGAAGATTTGCTTCAATTACCATCAGGTATTATTAATCTTTTTCGAGATATAATTATTGCACACCATTGTTTGCCAAGTCTTCCAAAGGTAAGATTCACAAGTAGAAGACATGAAAGCTATGCAACTAATTACAAATATGGTCATTCGTGCGAAATTAATCTTCGATGGAGTGAAAGTAAAGGTAAGCATGCTGGTAGTAATTGTGTATTAATTGCTAGAAATAGTAATTTGCCCATGGTAGCGGGTACCCCAGGCAGCCAACTTGATTTTGTGACCGTTAAGGTTCCACCTTCTGTAGTGCTTTCCCATGAATTGGGACACTATGTACATGATTTGATTGCCTGTAAAGATGTTATTGATGGTGATTGTAAGTTTGGGGGGGGCTATTGTTTCCAAATCTAGCGACGAAACTAATTACGATGAGAAGATGCGCTCTATTAGCAAAGGAATCAGAAAGGTTTATCCACAATCAGAATATAGGAAAATTTTAGAACAAATCATCCCTCATTTTCCAGCCACTCCTGCGGAGCTGGCGTTTGTTAAACTGTGGGATCATGACCTTGCAGAAATGATAAATACGCGAATGGTGAAATTAAAGAGGGAAATTAACGGCTAAAACACCAGCGCAAATAGCGAAGAAAGCGGCTTGGGGAGAGCGAAAGCGAGATAAGGTAGCCCCCAAGAAATTTTTAAATTTTCCGATGATAGTTTCGACGATCGACCGTTTTTTGGACAACCTTTTTTCTTCTTCAGAATTGGGAGTCATATTTTGCTTACGTCGTGCAATGAGTCGCAATCCCCGGGAAGATAACCGCTTTGCGAGCGGCTCAGAACAATATCCTTTGTCTCCGATAACAATACCTTTACGCCCGCGCAACAATTCTTCGGCGCAGGTAACATCATGCAAGTTTCCGGGTTTTAGCGTAAACCCAATAATTTTTTGCCTTTCATCGATAACAATGTGCAGTTTCAGTCCGAAGGTCGTCGAAACCGATGAATGTGCCCACTGAGCCATTCCCCGGAATGTTCGGTGGGTGGCATGACGAACATTCTTGCAAACTGGCAACGGCGTTGAGTCTATAAAAAATTTCCCACGCCTGTTCCTTGTTTGTGTCAATTTGTAAATGCTAGCTTCTTCGGATGCTTTAAAAAGTTGGAATAGTCTGGCATTTTCGGAAAAATTGTCGCAGAAATTGCCCATGAACACCGTCGTAAAACTCTCTGAAACTGCGGACTTTGCTCTTCAAAACCACACGTAGATCGTTACGACTTCGCTTGTACATAGCCTACAACGCCGCCCCATCCCATTTTGCGTCACAATGTTTTTTCTCTTGCTTAAATCATCGATTTTAACAGACAATTTTATCAGTCTTAGAGGTTGGGATTTCATATTTCCCCTCTAAGATTTTTCCTTTTTTTGTCTCATCAATTTCACCATTCGCGTATAAAAATTCAAAAAAACTAAATCAGCTAATCGAGGGCTTGAAGGCGTTTTTCCAATGGAGTAAACGGAGAGTTTTTGCTGCCATTTTTCCCAAAATGCCGAATTATCCTTCTTCTTTGGCGCAAAAAATTAAACATGCTCAATGTTTCCAAATCTTTGATTATAACAAGACTTGATTCGGTTTCTCTGAATTTTTATTTTGAGATTCGCGTTATAATTACTATGAAATGTCTTTGCCGGCAAGAAATGATTCTGCCATGGTTTTAGCTGCGGAATCAGTAGTCTCATTGCACACTAGACGCATCAAATCACAGGCCGCTTCTTCTTGTCCCAGTGCTCTAAGGGCAACTGCCAAAAAAGATTTGGCCAATCCGCTATCCGGATTAAGTTTTAATGCTCGCTCAGTAAGAATTTTAGACGCATCGGCGATGTTCCCAAAGTTAAGCTTATTAACAGCAAGACCTATCAAGGGAAACTCACTGGTCGGCCGTGCAGCAATTACCCCATTGAAAATGCTTTCAGCTTGTAATTGCAATCCACGCCCTATGGCGACATAACCAATTTCCATCAAACATTGAACCATCTCCGTGGAAATGGGCAAATCGCTCTTTGGTATGCCATTTGATACATTATCCATCTGTAGAATAAATTATCGGACATTTTGCGATGTCGCCTTTAGGGCATCTCCAACCGCACGCAACAACCCAGTGCAGGTTGAAGTCAGATTTCCCCATGACTGGATTTTAGACTGTAGGGCAAGCAATTGCTCTTGTCCAATATCATCCTCATTTTCCAGCCTCTTGATGGTAGAATTTAAATTTGTTTCACATCTTGAAACACAACTTGCCAAGAGATGATAAATTCTTGAGAGAGTTACCGTTGTATCTGTTAGAGCCTCATTACCAATTAATCCACCTTTAGCTGCCGTAGCCATACTGTTGCCTTTCCTTAAATTTCAACTATTGAAATGAAAGTGTAATATTTCAATGTACCATCGTCAATACTTTTTTAGAAAAAATTTAATCAAATTTCGACATCTTCGTTGTAATCTATGGAAGCCAACCCAAAGCCAAAAAGTTTC
>JAISRG010000040.1 GCA_031273725.1 Puniceicoccales bacterium | reverse complement strand
CGACGAAGAAATAGCTATGATTCCTTCTCCTGTGACAGGAACAATTGGGGCATTAACCTTGCCACGAGAATTTAATCTAATGTTCCAAACCCATATCGGAGCCGTTTCCGATGATACTTCCGTAGCATATCTGCGTCCGGAGACTGCCCAGGGCACGTTTGTTAATTTTTCAAACGTTATCAATACGACACGCATAAAAATTCCATTTGGAATTGCACAAATGGGCAGGTCATTCAGAAATGAAATCACTCCTAGAAATTTTATTTTCCGATCTCGGGAATTTGAGCAAATGGAGCTGGAATTTTTTATCGACGATTCGGAAGAAGCGTGGCAAAATTGGCATAGGTATTGGATAGAGGAACGGCTAAAATGGCACAAAAGTATGGGAATTTGTGAAGATTTATTGGGCCTTGATGTGCATAAAAAAGAAAAGCTCGCACATTATTCAAAGGCATGTACCGATATCACCTTTAGGTATCCATTTGGAATACAAGAGCTAGAAGGGGTTGCCGCCCGTGGAAATTTTGACCTTACGCAACACCAAAATCACAGTGGGCAATCGATGGAGTATTTTGATGAAAATACAAAGAGAAAGTATGTTCCCCATGTTATAGAGCCCGCCGTTGGCGTAGATCGCACATTGCTTGCCATTGTTTGTTCTGCATATAATGAAGAAGAGGTCTATGGCGAAATACGCACGGTTCTGAAATTTGTCCCGCGTGTCGCCCCAATCAAAGCGGCGGTATTTCCGCTGGTAAAAAATAATCACGAAATAGTTGCCATGGCGCAAAAAATATATAAAATGCTTCGACAAAAGTGGAATGTTTTCTATGATGAGAGTGGAGCCATTGGGAGAAGGTATAGAAGAATGGATGAAATTGGGACTCCATATTGTATAACCGTTGACTTTGACAGTCTAAAAGATGGTACATTTACGCTAAGAGATAGGGATTCTATGCAGCAAGGAAGGATGTCTTTGGATGAGTTGATTTTATTAATGAATGATAAATTTTCTAAAAATATTATCATTTAACTTGTTGTTTGGAACATTTTATATACAATGGTGAAACTTTTATGGAGTATACGGAGGCAGTAGATATAGTTTCTGAGCTATTCAGAATCAACCAATGGGCCAGTAATGAATATGGCGAAAAATATGCCATCCTGGACAATGACATTGAAATTCGGGTATTTCAGTCAGCTAGGGACAAAATGGTGATACAAGGGATGTTTGGGGAACCCATTCAAAGCTTGTCGGCTGCAAACGCAAACGAGATAAGGTTTCGCTATCTTCTCCAGGCTAATTTCATTAGAATTGTCCAGTACGACGATGTTTTATCCGTGGATAAAAATACTAACCGGTTAACGACGACGCGACACATTTCCTTACTTGAAACTTCTACGGGAAAGGTCCTCGATGCCGTCGAATCTTTTATACAAAATGTAGACTTTTGGGATATGGCCTTGAAAAGGAAACAATCATTTGCCATAATGTCTCCACTATTGAGGTTTGCTATAAAATAAACAATGGGAACAATAAAAAAGTTTTTTCAGTTGGCGTTAATTTTCATCTGCTGTTCACTTTGCGCGGAAGATGAAACATCCGTTGGCATTTTACCATCCGATGCGCTTCCATTTTCAAAGGCAAGTTACTATCACTTTGCCAAGGACCAAAATTTGTCCGATCTCATACAAGATTTTTTCTCGATGCAGGGTATAACTGTCGTGATCAGCGATAGAATAAATTATACCGTAAATGGCAAGTTCAGCAAGATGGATCCCGCAGCATTTTGGAATTACATAGCAAAGGCCTATGGCCTGGTCTGGTTTTTCGATGGCAAAATAATGTTTGTGTATACAAACGCCGAGCTTCAAACACAAATTTTTAGGATGGATACGGATGGAATCGGAACATTATCTGTGATTTTATCACGTCTTGGATTTGTTGCTTCCGATTTCTCATTCCGAGATGTTGGGGAGGCAAACGTGTTAATAGTGACTGCCCCACCGCAATATATTAACGTAATCAATGACATAGCGACCAAATTTGTCCCGAGCAAGATTTCCGATACGACCATTGTAAAAATCATACCATTAAAATATGCCTGGGCATACGATATGACTTTTAACTATGCCAATGGTTCAATTTCCGTTCCCGGCGTTTCAAGTTTGCTACAAAGTATTGTTACGGGCCAGCAATTATTAACGGCATTATCACCATTCAATGTTAGTGTGGGAGGAAATCAGAAGCAGATCCAATATCAGCAGATGGCAGGAATACTCGATGACACACCGCAGTATGCAAAGGACATTAACAACAATATCAAAAACGCGCAAAAGGATGGAAAAAGCTCCGACAAGGGCAAAAACAACAAATCTTCTGGAGATAAATCATCTGACGGTACTAGTAGCGTCGACATTTCAGGCTCTTCTTTACCAGGATTTATAACATGTGACCAGCGCTTGAATGCGATCATAATTCGCGATAGGCGGGAAAATATGCCATTTTATGAGGAAATCATAGCGAAACTCGATGTGCCATGCGAAGTTATCAAAATCGATGTTGCCGTCGTGGACGTAAAAAAGTCATCTTCCCTAGCTCTGGGGATTACTGGTATCGGGGCTGACATCAACAAGAAAGTCGGGATTGGTCTTAGTACGGCAGATAGCACGCTCAGTGCACCAACCATCGGTACAGCTAGCACGAGTGCACAGGGTTCGATCGCTGGAAGTTTAGGCGTAATAAAAAATGTTGACATAAAGTTCGCCCTTGATGCTTTGGAGAAGAGTAGTAATGGGCAAACGATTTCCAGGCCATCCGTTCTAACCCTCGATAATGTTGCTGCGATTTTAGAAACTGATAAGGTACACTATGCTACGGTGACTGGGACGAATAATTCAAATGCCTATACACAGTCGGCGACTACAAAATTACAAGTGGTGCCCCATATTATCCCTGGAGAAGTCGATGAGTATGGCAAACGTAAAATGAAGTTATTTGTTGACATATCCGACGGAAGTTTTGATGTCGTGGAGGATAA
>JAISRG010000005.1 GCA_031273725.1 Puniceicoccales bacterium | reverse complement strand
TTCTCTTTAATTCGACAATCCTGAGGTTTTTTTATCCTATTTCTTCCTCTCTGACTGTCGAGACCCTTCATTTGCGTTGGCGCATCCTAGTTTTTCGGCGAATATTGTCTCTCGGATCTGGGCGTTGATGTCCTGAACATTACCTGGGGAATGGGGCACAAACACAACGTTTGAGTTGGAATGGCTTCCAATTTCCTTGAGCGTGTCGATATACTGAATGAGCATGACCATGTCCATTACGGTTGTCGAATTGGATCCTGGAACATGTTTGACAAAATCTTCGACGGAACGACTCAAGCCTTCTATGATAGCGGCGCGCTGGCCGGCAATGCCTTTTCCATGCAAAATATTTGCCTCCGCTTCCGCCTCCGCCTGTTTTACCCGAATAATCTTTTCGCTCTCCCCACGTTCCGTAGCAGCGACACGTAGCCGCTGGGCCGTATTGATTTCGTTCATCGCTGCCTTAACATTTGCATCCGGATTAATATCCGTTATCAGGGCTTCGACAATTTCATAGCCAAAATCGGACATCGTTTCCCCTAAATTTGACTTTACTGCGTTTGCGATGTCATCCTTCCTCGAAAAAACATCATCTAAAATTAGCAAAGGGACCTGGGCGCGGACCAAATCAAAAACAAAGGATTTTATCTGGGATTGGTGGTCTTCGAGGGTATAATATGCCTGAAAGACTTTCTCTTTGAGCACGCGGTACTGTACGGCAACGGCAACATTTACGAATACATTATCCTGGGTTTTCGTTTCGACTTCTACGTATAATTGGTGAATGCGCAGTGATATTCTGCTTACAATCATATCAATTACCGGGATACGCCATGACAGTCCGGGACCTGCCACGCGGAAGAATTTTCCTAGCCTCTCTACGATGGCACATGTTTGCTGCTTAACAACGAAAAATCCAGAAATAACAACTACAGCAATGGCGACAACTATCACCCAAAATCCACTAGGTTCCATGGCTGATAAGGCTGGTTTTTTATTGGTTTTTGTCAATAAATTTATGCCCCTTTTCCATCATTCCTCTGATTTGCAAAGTGAAGTCAAAATTGCTAGTGAAATGTTTGAAAAATGTCGCGGCAAATTCTGTATTAGTAATGCCGTAGCGAGGGCATCAAATAGGGAATTGTGAAAATTCATGGCGGATGGCGAACAATATTGCTTTGCCAGTTCCCATAGGGCCGAATGCAAATCAAATGAAGCAATGAGGTCCTGTAATTCATAGGATTCCAGTCCCTTGAACAGCCGACGATAGACCAATTTCGTATCTATCCATGGCCCCCAAAATACCGTCATGCCATCATCTATGAACATGGGAACGCTTCCGGGGGAGGCCCAGTGATGGCGCAACAAACCATCTTCCACTTGGGCTGAATGGGCAGCCAATAGCCCAGACCGCCGCAGGGATAAAAAATAATCCAAATAATTTCCAAAAAAATTTGCGCAATATTCCGTACGCGTATTGATTATTTCAAAATTTTCTAGGGTAACCACTCCGAACTCTGAAATTCCCAAATTCCTGTTCCCTTCAAAATCTATGACATGGATGGTATTCATTTATTTTACATAGCCCTACGAAGTAGTTTCATGATTGGTAGAATGATTAAAATATCTGTTATCCAAACTGCAAACGCCGGTCGAATAATCCCATTACTTCCAAGGGCAGCAAAAATGGTCCCGAGAAAGAAGAATATCAGTAAAAGTCCAGAAGCTCTTGCTATGTTTACAAAGGGATTAACCCTTATCCCCATTACCGCAAAGGGGATCGCCAGAAACATAACGATCATACAATTGGCAACGTTGGCGAATATTTGATGAAATTTTACACAAAAAGCATTCCCCGCGGGTTCCCTATGGCAGTATTTTATGGCATCTAGTACCTCGGGAAATGATAAATCTTTTGTCTTTTTCAAGGATGCTACCATGACTTCTGGGGTTTCCGTAAACGTTTCGAAATCTTTTTCGGCAAACAATTTGACGCTGGCTGGCAACCCGGTTTGCAGATCAAAGGTTATGATACTGCCATTTTCACAGGTCCAGTATTTTTTATCCTTGGAAAAAATCGCAGTTTTGGCAAAGATTCTCGATTCTTCCACATTGTCCCCGCCGTAACAATTGATGGTCACATCCTTTGCCACGTGGGATAATTTGTCAAAACTTTTGAAAAACCATATGCGTTTGTCTCGGTAGTTATAAAACCCTATTCGGGAAGCTGCCGTTCTGTATCCTCCCCGAAGATTAGCTTTTAGCCGGAAAGTTGTCACGTAATCGATCGCGCTTGGAATGATGAAAGATTCAAAAACCAGATTGGATAGTGCCAGAATAATTCCGCCGATTATTATGGTTTTGGAAATTGCCAAAATACTCATACCGGCACATTGCGCTCCGATGATTTCATTCTTCCAATGAAGCTGCCCCAATGAAAATATGACAGACAAAAAAATTGCCAGTGGAATAACAAATGAAACAAACGAAATACCCAAGAAAAAATAATACCCGACCAATTCTGCTGGGCCGATTTTAGCTTTTATGAACAGGTAAAAATTTTTATATACATCTTCCAGTAGGAGTAAGCTTATTATTATGAAACAGGCACATGCGAATGATTTGAGCCATTTAGATAGTATGTACCGGTGTAACAGCTTCATGGCTAAGCTAGTATATGCCTTTTGCTTTCAAAGCAAGATATTCATTCCGCAAGAGACCATACATCATTACATTTTCAAAATTTCCAAACCGTTTCAGTGACTCTCGGGATATTCCTTCAAATATGAATCCACATTTTTCTATTACTTTTTGGGAGGGCGTGTTATTTTCCCTATGGGTCACATGCGCCCTATGCATGTTCAAATCCTCAAAAACATGTACAATCGTACGTTTGGAAGCTTCCGTACAATATCCTTTGTTCCATTCATCGGCGCTGATCCAATAATGCAGTTCGCAATTTTCCTGTTCCCTATATAAACTGAGACCCATGGACCCTACGAAATTATTTGTCTTTCTATCACAAATGGTCCAATAGCAACAATTGCCATATGCCATTCCCTTATCCACATTGCGTGTCCAAGTTTCTGCCATTTCCATCGTGTATGGATGTGGAGTGTAGGACAGATTATTGGATACCCGTTTATCATTGACGTTCTCCTGGATGTGGGAAACATCTCCAACGCATATGGGACGCAATAATAGCCGCTGTGAACATAAAAGTGGGGCTCTTTTTAAGCCCTGCAGCCACGAATCAACCAAAGCGCACATGGTCCTTGCAGTTCTTTTTAGGCAGATACCATAAAGCTACCCGTTGATTGCCCTACCGGTTGAGACCCGCCACCCTGTTGTAATTTTGGATATTCCGTTGTCCAATATTCCACAGCATTTACAAAATCTTCCATACGTTCGTACAAGCGCTCCTCATCAAACATTGCCATCGGAACAATCTCCCTCAGTATGATCGTATCCTGGGCATCTCCTTCGCCAGGCTCAAGGAATAACCTGGCACCTGCCGTCCCAGCCCAAAAGAAATTGTCTCCCAGTAATTTTTTATACGCTGCCGTGGAAAGTTTTTCAAGCCCTCCAACGGTGGATGTTAAAATAAATTCATCTTTATTAGAGTCAAAGATACACGTTACATGAAATTTCTGATCAAAGAGCAAATATGCTTCATTTTTTTCATTAAGCTTCAATGATTCTAATTTCAATCGCAATGCCAAATTGGCCAACGCATCTTCAATCTTCGTTTTACTAGCACTCATATTTGTACCTTTGATAATTAAGTTTTGTCAACGATCAACAGGAAAATTTTATTAAGCATAGGAATTTTTATATTTTTACGCAAGAATTAAAGTAATCCAAGTTGCATTTTTCCTTCTGCCGTGATCATATCAGCATTCCACGGAGGATCGAAGACGAAATTCACGGCAACATTGAAACATTTGCCCGTATCCATAATTGCTGATTTTACATTTTCTGCGATCACACCGGCTAGAGGACACCACGGCGAAGTCAATGTCATTTCGACGTTCACATCGAATTTGCCATCCCTATAATTTTTTACGTCTATTGCGTAAACCATGCCCAGGTCGACAATGTTTACTCCGATTTCAGGATCGCAAACGGTCCTAAGAATATCCCAAAAATATTCCACCATGGCCGTGACACTGTCTTTTTCCGTCATCTGGAGATTACTTCGGTGAGCCTATCAATTTCAACAACGATTTCATTACCCGATGACATATCCTTGACCTTGGCACAGCCAACCTTCACTTCGTCTTCACCGAAAATTATCGCATATTTGGCATTTGCCTGGGCTGCCATTTTTAATTGTTTACTAAAACTTGTCTGGCTCAGACAATAGTCAGTGTTTATCTTTTGCCCGCGAAGAATCATTGCCTGTCCTAGGGCCAATGCTTCCGTCTGCGAAGAATACACCATGAAACAGTGTATATTTTTTGACAGTTTTGGGATAAGATTTTTTTCTTTCAATAGGTTTCCAAGGGTAACATCTCCGATTGCAAACCCAACGGCAGGCAAATCAGAATATCCCAATTTTTTTATTAGATTATCGTATCTCCCTCCGCCTGCCAGGGCACGGGACTGTCCACTGCGTTCAAATATTTCGAAAACGAATCCGGTATAATAGGCCAACCCCCGAACTATACCAAAGTCAATGGTCACAAAATCGGACAACCCAAATGCCTCTACTCGGGCTAGCAATTGTTCCAATTCGTCAATCCTTCTGCCAATGGCATCATTTTCGATTCTTTTAAAAAATTTCCGAATGTCATTTACCGAGTGAATAGTTCTAATTTCCAACAGATCATCGAACATTTTTTGGCCATCACCTCCGCAAATTTTGTTCAAATTTTCAATAATTTTTGATGGTTCCTCGCGTTCGATTTTATCAATTATTCCAAGTGCACCTGGGATGTCATCTTCTTTTATATTATAGGACCGAATAAATAATGTCCATAGCTGCCTATCGCTGAGCCGGACATGGAAATCCAATGCCGCTAACCCGAAACTTTTTAGCGTATGAATCCCCAGCAAAATTATTTCAGCATCGGCGTATGACGACTCATTCCCAAATATATCGGCATTAAATTGATAAAATGACCGTAGGCGTCCTTTCTGCGGACGTTCATAGCGAAACATTTCCGAAATGCAGAACCATTTGATGGGCCGTCTTAGCGTATTTGCCCGTACCCCAACCATACGAGCGAGGGATGGCGTCATCTCTGGCCGCATGGCAATTTGCCGGCCGCCTTTGTCTTCAAAATTGAACAGTTGCGAAACGATTTCGTCACCAGACTTTGCAGTAAATAATTCCATGGGTTCCAAAACCGGAGCATCATATTCTTCAAACCCAAATGCTACCGCAGCCTGACGAAAATGTTCAAAAACGAAATTTCGAAATGCACAATCATCGGGATA
>JAISRG010000045.1 GCA_031273725.1 Puniceicoccales bacterium | reverse complement strand
ATCGCAGATACACCTTCAAAGATTGCAGATGCCCTGTTTTCAATCTACGAAAAATAAAATTTTCCTTCACTCCTTATTTTGCCAGTGATCTTCATAAAATGGGCTCGCGGTGTATAACTTGCGTATGATGGAATATATAAAAAGTGTGATATTGTTCTGTTTTATTGGGACAATGCATCTACTTTTGCATTATCTGCAACATTTGCCCATTTTTGAATAGTGTTACTGCGCGTGTACTCTCGGATACGGCGATGGCAATACATTCAGCTACGCTTGATATTGAGGCCGCTGCAGTGTGCCTTGTTCCAAATCCCCCGGGCACAACAACATTGTGATTCGGTGTATAGATCAATGTTCCTGCGGATTCTACTATGCCATCACCACGGATTATAAAAGCTCCATCTATCAAAGAAAATTCCTTGATGGTTTCATCCATAAATGAGTTGAAAATATTTCGTTCGACTTCTGGATAACCATAGAATGGATTAAAAACGAGCGGTTTTACGAATAGGGAAATCTTGTTTATATCCCCAATGACAAATAAACATCCTACGGCTTTCCCTTCACGTCCTTCAATCGCAATTTCCGTGGCGATCGATAACACCCATTCTAATACTTCTGGTTTTATATCTTTTTGTAAAAATTTTGCATTGGAGGAGATAATTTGACAAAATTCTTTTTTAACGTCGACGATGAACAACGTATCCAAAACTTTTGAAGTACTATTACACCCAACGCAGCAAATTTTTGCATCGGGAGAAATGATTTTTTTTGCTATGCCTAGTAAAATCACCCCCCTAAATCCACGAATCCAGTTAGTTGGAATTACGCTAATGTGGAACTCCACATGGGAATCATAGATGATACTGCTAGAATCAGAGTCGCCATGTATTACATTTATTAACTCCAGCCCGTTAAAAATTTCCTCCGTATCAATATTGTTAAGATCAATGTTACCAAACAACAGAATGCTTGTACATTGTGATTGGCGTGCAATTTCAACGGCATTTTTCAGAAAAAGTTCATTGGGTTCCGATTGGACAGTTTTAATCTTTTTGTTAACATTTTTTAGTAAATCTACTAGGGCTGTTTTAAAATCCTCAAATGTTTCTGCTTTTTGCAAATGTTTGATAACCGATAGTTTTTGGAAAAAACTTACCAAACCGGCAATGATTCTTAAAAAATTATGCTCATTTTTTGATACTAACAGCAAAACGACTATGTGTGTATATTCTATGCTGTTCGTAAAATTGTACCTTATTCCCTTTTTGGACCATCCGATGTATATTTCATAGGGTGATGAAAAGTCTACGCGCGAATGTGGAATAACGACCCCGTTCCCTATGTAAGATGAGGTCTCATGTTCCTTGGCTTCCAACTCCGAAGCAATTTCATCAATATTCCCTTCAAAATTACCGACTGACAACATTTCGCTGATAGCATCTTTAAAAGAAGAACTTGACAATTCTATAATGGAGTCATAATTGAAATACTGAACAAGGCTCATTTTGTGTCACCTGCTAAGCAGTGAACAGAATTTTTTAAAAATTTAAAGACAAATACGCGAATCTCAAAATAAGAGAGCAAAAAAATGAAAAAATTTTAGGAAAGATTCTCGATGAAATCGGCCCTAGGACAGGTAAAGCTCTCTGCTAAAAAAGATGATCTTTGCATAAAAAAGACAAAAGAAAGAATTGAGAAGGGACGATAATGTGGCCTGTGCGTGAGCGAAATTCTGATGGCAAGCATGGTTCAATCTGAATGGTTGATGAACTTAAGGGCGTTTTACAATGGAAAAAACCGGCAATTTTTGTAACACTTTTCCCAAAGTGCCGAATTATCCCTCTTTTTTGAAGCAAAAATAAAACATGTCCAATGTTTCCAAATCCTTGATTTTAACAAAATTTGATTCGGTTTTTCCGAATTTTCATTTTGCGCTATTGCTGTTAATTTGAGCTCCCTATTTTTGGTTTCGCGTAAACTTTCTAAATCATTGAAGCAGACAGGACTAGTGTCTGCAACATTCGATGGGGTTTAATTGCCCCAGAGCCTCTTCTTGTGCCTATTAGACTTCGAGCGTTTACTACGCTTGTGCTTGTTCATTTTAAGACGACGCTTTTTCTTCAAATTTCCCATATTGAATCGACAAATTACCTATCTCGGGCCTACGATTAAAAATATATCATGCAAGTAAAGAACTTTTTTAAAATTTTTATCTTTACAGAAATAATTTTTGAGCATATAAGGTGCGCATGCGAACTTTAGTTGGGGGAAAAGCTCCAAAATTTTCAGCAACGGCTGTAGTTGAAGGGTGCAATATTGTACAAAATTTTTCATTGGAGCAATTTTTTGGCAAGAAATACGTCGTGTTGTTTTTCTATCCCAAAGATTTTACATTTGTTTGTCCCACGGAAATCTGGGCATTTCAGGAAAAGCTGCAAGAGTTCGAAAAAAGGGATGTGGCATTGGTAGGATGTTCGACAGATTCGGAGTTTTCACACTTTGCATGGCTTGAAACTCCTCGCGAACGTGGAGGTATTCATGGTGTTACATTTCCCATTGTCGCCGATATCAACAAAACCATTGCCAATGCATATGGTGTTTTAGCCGGTTACGAAGAGAACGACGATGGCACTACAAAGGTTACCGGAGACCTCGTTGCCTACCGGGGGCTGTTTTTAATAGATAGGAAGGGCATTGTGCAACATTGTGTAATCAACAACATGCCGCTTGGTCGCAGTGTTGATGAGGCATTAAGAATGGTCGACGCCCTTCGGCATTTTGAAGAAGTTGGAGAAGTTTGCCCGGCCAATTGGCACAGCGGACAAAAATCCATGAAACCAACCCGGGATGGGCTGAAAGAGTTTTTCAGGTAAATTGCATGCCGTTGAAAATTTTTGCAGTAAAAACTTCGATACTTTACCCTCCAAGGGATAATATATTTCCTCTTTTTGACTCGGATGGTTTTTCATTGGAACGATCGGACATATTGTGCATAGCGACCAAATGTCTGGCGATACACCAGGGGAGGTGTGTTAAAATTGGAACGGTTGATAGGAGGCGATTGATTTGCGATGAAGCTGATCGGCTATGGGAGAAAAATTGTTTGCTCACGGTAAAAGATGGCATTGTGATTCCTTTTTCAGGAATCGACGAAAGCAATGGGAACGGATACTACGTCCTGTGGCCCCAAGACGTTACCAAATTATTGGCAGAAATACATGGATATTTATGTGAAAAGTTTACCATAAAAAATTTGGGAATTATTTCCATTGATAGCAAAATTGAACCTTTTCGCCGTGGAACAATCGGGGTTGCCCAAGATATTTTCGGATTTAATCCAATTAAAGATTACAGAGGAAAAGTTGATCTTTTCGGACGTAGGTTGGAAGTAACATCGGTAAACATAGCAGATTCGCTGGCATCGACGGCATGTTACCTAATGGGCGAAGGCAACGAGAGTTGTCCCCTTGTCATCGTTCGAGGGGCAGAAAATGTCGAATTTGGGAACGAATTTTCCATGAAAAACACACAACTTGCCAAGGAAGACGACATGTTTGGAAACATTCTAAATTTTCACAATTAAATGAACTAGCCTTGGGTTTGACGACCATTGCGCATTTAGAGCTTCAAAGCATTTCCAAATGCCGCTCCAGAAGATTGGGTACGGTATCTATCCAATTGGAAGATGCGGAAGATAATTTCGAATAAAAACTATGGAGAATATTTGTGACATTCCGTAAACAATTCTTGACAAGGGAAGTATTAGTTTTTGTTTCTACCGTAGTTGAGAATATATGGCACTGAAAATTAGGTTGCAAAGGCGAGGAAATAGGAATCGTCCCGTGTATAAGATTGTTGTTGCGGAAAGCGCAAGCCGCCGCGATGGAAAATTTGTCGAAGCCTTAGGGAACTACGATCCCAATGCCCGCGGCAATGCTCCGGAACTGGCTCTGGTCTTAGATCGTGCGGATTACTGGATTGGTGTTGGGGCCAAACCAACGGATACGGTAAAATCCCTAATAAAAAAAGCTAGAGCAGCCCAAATCTCTGCGTAAAATCCCTGGAGACTATGTTAAGGTTCGACTGTTTGTCACTGTTTCCCGAGATGCTCAATGGATTTGTGTCCTGTAGCATCATAGGCCGTGCCATACAAAACAAATTGGCAATGGTTTGCCTTTACAATTTGCGTGATTGGGCAACGGATAAACACAGCGTGACAGATGATAGCCCGTTTGGTGGTGGCCCAGGTATGGTGATGAAGCCGGAACCAATTTTTGCGGCGATCGAGTCGTTGCGCAGCGAATATTCCAGGGTAATATTTCTGTGCCCCGATGGAGAAATTTTCAATTCTGCCATGGCTCAGAAGTTGTCCAAGGAAAAGCACCTGATATTGTTGTCCGGGCACTATGAAGGTGTCGATGAGCGGGTTAGGGAATCGTTGGTCGACCGAGAAATTTCCATAGGAGACTATGTTTTGACCAATGGTACAGTGGCATCTGCGGTTTTGATGGATGCAATTATTCGGCAAATTCCGGGAGTTTTGGGGGACGACAATTCGTTGGGCCAGGATAGTTTTAGTGATGGGTTGCTGTCGTTCCCACAATATACGCGCCCCGTCGAATTTCGAGGAATGGCAGTGCCCGATGTGCTTTTGTCAGGAAACCATGCCGAGATCGCCAAGTGGCGCCAAAACCAGCGGTCATTGCGAACTAGAAAGCGTAGGCCGGATTTAATAAAAGAGTAAGGATTTGAAATGAATCGAGAAATAGAAGAAATTGTTACCGGGAATCAGATCAAGAAAGAGCGGGATATCTTTAAAGTAGGGGATGCCATAAGCGTTCACGCAATTGTCAAAGAAGGTGACAAGGAAAGGGTTCAGGTATTTTCCGGCATTGTGATCGCTCGCAGGGGTTCCGGCATCAATCAAACATTTGTGGTCAGGAAAATTTCATATGGCGAAGGCGTGGAACGTATATTCAATTTAAATTCACCGTTTATTTCGAAAATTACCGTTGATCGCGTAAGCAAAGTCCTGCGTTCAAAGCTCTATTACATGCGCAAGCGTGAAGGTAAGAGCGCAATGAAAGTTCGGGAAAGTTAATCGAAGATAGCATTCGCAGATGAATGATGTTAGAGTACGATTTGCTCCTAGTCCAACTGGATTTTTCCACATTGGAAGTGCTCGTACGGCCCTATTTAACTGGCTATATGCAAAACATAGGGGCGGGAAATTTATCCTCCGCATTGAAGATACGGATGATGAGCGGGACAGGAAGGAATTTCTCGATGTCCTTATCCACGGCCTACGCTGGCTTGGGTTAGACTGGGATGAAGGACCCGACGTCGGAGGTGAGTACGGTCCATACTTTCAAAGTCAACGATCTGACGTCTATCAAAAATATATCGAAATTTTAAAAAACAAGGGTTTCGCCTACGAAAAGGATGGAGCGCTGTACTTTAAAGTTTCCCATAGGCCACAGGTCATACACGACCTAATTCGCGGTGACGTTGCCAGGGAAGAGGAAAAGGATTTTGTGATTGTTCGTACGAATGGAAAACCCGTTTTCCATCTGGTTAATGTTGTCGATGACATTTCGATGCGGATTACGCATATTATCCGAGGGGAAGATCATCTGTCTAACACGAGCAAACACATTGAACTGTTCAATGCCTTTGGAGAAAAGCCACCATTGTTCGCACATATCCCTTTGATTCTGAAATCGCAAGGTTCCGGCAAAATGAGTAAGCGTGATACCGGGGCACTGATAGAAGACTACGAAAAAAACCATTTTATTGCCGCCGCTGTCCGCAACTATCTTTGCTTGCTAGGGTGGTCCCCAAAGGAAGATAGGGAGATTTTGCCATTGGATGAAATTATACGCCTATTCGATATTGGCGATGTCAACAAGAACAATGCAAGATTCGATGAAAAGAAAATGTCATTTTTCAATTCGGAGTACCTGCGCTCGTTACCCTTCGACGATTTTCACAGCCGCGCACTGGTCGTTTTAAAAAACAGTCCCATTGCCGTTGATAAATTCGATGCGCGCTATGTCAGAGATGTTCTAGCCATATGCCAAGAAAAATTGCGTTCATTTGTCGAACTACCGAATTTTATCGAATATTTTTTCGTCGAGAAAATTACCCATGACCGGGAAGCTCTGGCAAAATTGCAGTCAAAGTTTGACATACAAACACGTTTGCGCGAGTTCAAATTGGCATTTGAATCACTGGATACCGTCGATGAAACATCCGTCGAAAATTTGGTCCATGAATTGGCGACAAAGCATGGTGTTAACACGGGAGAATATATCCACAGTGTCAGGTTGGCTGTATCGGGACGTACGGTTGGACCAAGCCTATTCGGATTGTTGCGCGTCCTTGGTAAGGAAGTTGTCCTTGAAAGATTGAATGCTTTTGCATCGCAAAGTTAAATAAACATGGCAGGTGGTGTTTCATATCAAACCCGATGGTAAAACATTGTACTTGCAGCTCACTAGTTTTTGCACACAAATTTTCGGAAATTGGAGACTCTAGAAAAACATATTCGGCATTGTGTTGTTACAATTGTTGTGATTTTGTTATTTTGCGTAATCGTTTGGCGGTTGCTCGACTTGTCCTATTTCAATCGGGGAAAATACTACAAATCGCTGGAACAGGCCAGGAGTTCAATTGTTACAATCCCGGCGAAGCGGGGAACCATATTCGATAGAAATTTTGAAACATTGGCCTGTGATAAAACTAGGATTGTATTGGGCGTGGATCCGTATGTTGCCGATTCCGAAAAAGATCTGCAAAAGATTTTTCTAATGTCTGAACTTTTAGACATAAATATCAAAAAGATTTTGGAAAAATTCGTAAAAAGGCGTGAAATTTCAAATAATCGAGAGAGAAAAGTACGCTGGGTTCCTATTTGTGAGATCGACAGCGACTCTCTTTACTCTGCGATAAAAGCGATCAAAATTCGTGGAGTATACGGAATAAAAAATCCCCACAGGTCATATCCGTTTGGCCGCGAAATGGCTCATATAACCGGCTTTATTGGCAGAGAAAATGTTCCCGTTTGTGGCGTAGAAAGATATATGAATTTCTACCTGCAAGGGCAGGATGGCTACATCGAATCGGAAAAGGACGGCCGAACGATGGAACTGGTCCAGTATAGAAAAAAGGAAATTCCATGCAAAGACGGGAATGATATCGTTCTAACGATCGATAAAAATATTCAAAAAATCGTGTATGATGAGGTTACCCAACTGGTTGAAAAATTCTCTCCGAAGTCCGTTTCTGTGATAGTAAGCGAAGTCCTGACCGGCGAAATTTTTGCGCTGGTAAATTATCCAGACTATGACCCAAATAATTACGGAAAGTTTTCCCCGGAAAGTATGAAAAATTTGGCCGTTTGTAACATCTATGAACCCGGGTCGGTCTTTAAGATAATTGCCATGTCATTTGGATTGGAATATGGCTTGGTCGACGAGAATAGCGTTTTTGATTGCACATTGGAAAGTGTTATGAACCGGGGGAAAAAGATTTCAATGCCCAAAGACCATACTCCATTTGATAAATTGACATTTGTTGAAGCCATTAGGAAATCAAGCAATCGGGCAGTCGTTCAGATGGCAATGCTAATCGGAGAACAAAATTTTTACGATTGCGTCAGAGCCTATGGTTTCGGAGAAAAGGCAGGCTATGGTTTCGACGCAGAATCTGCGGGGATATTGTGGCCCACATCGAAGTGGGACGCTTGGACGATTACCCGCATGCCAATGGGACATTCTGTGGGTGCCGTTCCCATGCAAACCCATTGTGCCATATCGGTAATAGCCAGCGATGGGATTCTATTGAAACCAAATTTATTTAAATATGTCATGGAGGGTAATGAAAAGATACTCACGGTGAATCCAGTCATTCGACGGCGAGTGATATCGCCACAAACGGCACTTCGCATGAGAAAAATTATGCATAACCCTCAGAATGGCAAACTAAAAAACGGGATCGAATTCGGTGGTAAAAGTGGAACTGGACAAAAAATTATCAATGGTAAATATTCCCATAGCCAACATACATCTTCCTATTGTGGATTTTTCCCCGTCGACGTTCCAAAAATCATCATTACCGTAATCGTCGATGATGCAAAGGTCGAACACGGGATAGCATGGGGATCGGCGGTTTCTCTCCCAGCTTTTAAAAATATTGCTGAAAAAATCGCCCAATACCTGGATTTATGATGGGACTTTTGTTTAAAGTATATGAAGATGGGGCAGGTATTTTTGCTTCCTGGAAGAAGCCAAAATTAGTGACTGAGTAAAATGTTCTAAAAAAACTTGATTTGTTCAATATTATGCTTTGTGTAATCAAATCCTCACATGGGGAATTAGCTCAGTTGGTTAGAGCATCAGCATGACACGCTGGGGGTCGCTGGTTCGAGTCCAGTATTTCCCACCATGGTACGGAAGGAGGTGAGTTTTATGGCAGTAACAATACAGGTTCGTAAGGGTGAAACGATTGACAAGGCATTGCGGCGTTTGAAAAAACGTTTGGATCGCGAAGGTGTTATTCGTGAAGTTAGGGAAAAACAATATTTTGAAAAGCCATGCGCAAAACGCCGTCGCAAGAAGAAGATGGCAAAGTTCGCCAATTATTTGCGCGTTCGCAATGAAAATATGTAGCTTTGGATTCCCCATTGGTAAATGTGAATGGGGAATATTTAATTTAATAAAATTTAAAAAACTTTTAAGAGAATAAAAAATGGGTCAACCGAAACGTAAACAGTCAAAACAGCGTAGCAGAAAGCGCCGTGGAGCAAATAGATTTTCTGGGCCAGAATTAGCCAGAGATCCAGCAACGGGCAATTTGTTTAGTCCGCATCACGTTAACCCAGAAACGGGAATGTATCGTGGGAGACAAGTCATTGAAACAAAAGATTAATTTCCCGTGTTGCCAAACGCAATGCGTAGCACGCATATGAATTCCGAAAGACAGGTGATTGCCGTTGATGTTATGGGGGGGGATGAAGGTATTTCATCGGTAATTAGAGGGATAGAGCTCGCCATTAAACTGTTTCCAAACGAAATAGGGGGGCTGGTTCTGGTCGGGGACGAGGCAACCATAAAGGAGCACATTCTTCACCGCAATTCTGTCTTTCACAGCGTAGATTTGGAAATTTACCATGCCTCGCAGGCCATAGATATGGCAGAAAAACCAATGCATGCTCTGAGGAATAAAAAAGATTCTTCAATGTTTAGGGCCATTGAACTTTTAAAGGAAAACCATGTCACCGGTGTTTTAAGTTGCGGTAATACGGGTTGTCTCGTTGCCGGAGGAACACTGAAACTAGGCGTGATGCCGGGAATTGATAGGCCGGCGTTGGCAACAGTTATCCCGGCACCAACCAATCACTTCGTACTAATTGATGTGGGAGCAAATCCAACGACATCTGCCAAAAGTTTGGTCCACAATGCCCTCCTCGGGACATTGTATTATAAAGCTGCCATTGATCCACAAAAGGACCCGCGGGTAGGCTTGCTGACGATTGGGACCGAAGAAGGTAAAGGCAGTGAGACCATTTGCACGGCCCATGGAATGCTGAAAAAAATCAATGGTGAAATACGGTACTGTGGCCTCATAGAAGGATTTCAACTATTCAGCAATGAAATTGATGTGGTGATCTGCGATGGGTTCGTCGGTAACATTCTGCTGAAGACCATCGAATCTTTGGCCGAAACAATAAAAAATTATGTCAAATCAGAGATGAGAAAAAATCCATTGCGCATGCTTGGAGCATTTCTTGCAGGCGGTGCTTTCAGAGCAATGAAAAGGGATCTAACGGCTGATAAATATGGTGGTGCGCCGCTACTCGGGCTCAATGGAGTTGTCATAAAATCACATGGGTCAAGTTCCGTGGAAGCAATTGCCCATGCTTTGCGACTAACATTCAGATTATCCAAAATGAGCGGCGAACATTTTTTAAATAATACGATTGAAAAGGTCAATTTGCTCATTGAATGAGTAGCACAAAAGGTAGATAGAATGAAAAACAATAGGCAGTTTACAAAAATATTGGGAGTGGGCGCATATGTCCCGGAAAAAGTAGTCACAAATGATGATTTGTGTAAGATTGTTGACACATCCGATGAGTGGATTCAATCAAGAACAGGCATCCGAGAAAGGAGGATAGCTAGAGCTGATCAAACGACATCCGATTTGTGTGTGTGTGCAGCCCGTAGGGCAATGGAAAATGCCAACATTTCCGTGGGCGACATTGATCTGATTTTAACGGGAACAATAACATCCGACACGGCATTTCCTTCCACTTCCACATTTGTTCAAAAGAAACTTGGTGTAAAAGATATTCCCTGCATTGACTACAATGTTGCCTGCTCCGGACTACAGTATGGCCTTGAAATTGCACGTTCGTTCATAGAATCCCAGCGATACAAAAAGATTTTATTGATTTGCGGAGATAAATTATCGGCGGTAACGGATTGGCAAGATCGTTCAACCTGCGTACTTTTTGGTGACGGTGCTGGAGCGATCGTCCTTTCAGCCACCGAAAAGGAAGAAGAGAACTCCATCATCGATATCCTACTGGGAGCTAATGGGGAGCATACGGAAATACTAATGATGCCAGCAGGAGGTTCAAGGGAGCCCGCGAGCGAGGAAAGCGTAAAGGGGCGACGGCATTTTTTGAAAATGTCAGGGCGCGATGTTTTCCGTGAAGCCGTGAAGATAATGGGAAGTTGTGCCCAGGAAATTTTAGACAGAAATGGTATGTCTGCAAATGATGTGGATTTCGTCGTTACCCACCAGGCCAATTGGAGAATTATAGATGCCATTAGGGAGCGCCTTAATGTTCCCTCCGAAAAGGTTTGTGTGACCATTGACAAATATGGCAATACGTCGGCATCTTCATGCATAATCGCCATAGACAGCTTGATAGGAAGTAACAAAATTGTGCCTGGATCGAAAGTTTTAACGGTAAGTTTTGGAGCAGGGTTGACTTGGGGAGCGGCAATATTAAAGTTCTAAGAAAATTATGCGAAAATATATTCTACTTTTAATGTTTATTTTGAGTTTAACACGTCTAGATGCGGATTTGGTCTGGACGGAGGAAACAGGATGGACATCAACATTCGATACCGCTTTTAAGTTTAACAGGGAACCTCCGGAGGCTTTACTGTTAATGAATGATGCTCGGTCGTTCCAGGAAGATGGTGCTTTCAAGCATGCACTGACCATATATAAGGATGTGTGTAAAAGATTCCCAGATTCAATTTTTGCACCCGAGGCATATTATCAAATCGGGAAAATGAGGATGAGCAGGAATCAATTCAATGATGCGTTTAAGGCCTTCACCGCCATAACTCAAAAATATCCAGAATATCCACGCTTCAATGATGTTTTGCACGCAAAATTTGAGATTGCCCGGCTATTGAAAAGTGGAGAACGGCCAAAATATTTCGGGGTTATTCCAGGATTTAGGGACTATCAAGCAACCATTGACTTTTATAAAAAAATTATAGAGGACGCCCCATTCAGTGACATTGCACCTTTGGCATTGGTTCACATGGGAGAGTTCGCCATTAGTAAAAATCGACCGCTGGATGCCATCGCAGCATTTGAACAGTTAGTAGATGAGTATCCCTACTCGGAATATGCACCCGAAGCCTATTTAAAACTAGGTGATCTCTATTCCAAAATGATCAAAAGTCCTTTGTACAATCAGGGGGCAACCAAATTGGCTATGAATTACTATGAGGATTTTTTGACCCTTTATCCAAATCATAAAGATGCTGCCAAGGCTCAAGAGGGCTATGACCTAATGAAGACTAGACTTGCCGAAAGCAAATTGGCCATCGGAGACTTTTATTTTAATGCGAGAAATAATGGGAAAGCGGCCATTATCATGTACAACAAAACGGCACATTTTCTTCCGGGTTCCCAAATAGAGCATAGCGCCAGGGAAAAGATAGCTTATATAAAGGCAGGAAATTTGCCGAAAGCGACACCCGTGGACTTTTTGTTCGGCAGATACCAGCGTCCTTCCGATGAACAACTGGCTGATTCGTCAGTGGGGAGTGAAGCCGAAGATGGTTTTGATTTTCAGAATGATTTAATACAAATAAACACCGACAGTTCCGACCGGGAGAGCATTTTAGAAAGTACAGATAGAAAACTCAAACCCAATGAAAGTTTTATAAAAATTGGCCCGAATAAGGAGTTTTAATATAACACGAGAGACATTCCCTGGGAATGAATAAAAATTTGTGATGAAAATTTTCCCATCATCGATTTATTTGGTCATATTGGTATTAGTCGCGGGGTGTATGCATTATTCGGCGGGACCTGGCACATCTTTGGAATTTGACAAAATCTATGTTGCTCCCGTAAAAAATGATTCGTTCGCTCCGCAAGCGCAGGCACTATTGACGAAGCAGATCCGTACAAAGCTTGCCAATTGTCCTGGTTTGGAGCTCGCTTCATCTTCTGAAAATGCTGCTATTCTAGAAGTCACTATCATAGACTTCGGGCAATCCATGGCAACGACCAGAGACGATGATACAATCCGTGCGAAATCATTTGACGTAAAAATGTCGGTGAGCTGTACATTGAGCGATGATGCAACGGGAAAAGTTTACTTTAAGAATTATCACATGTCTGATTCGGTGGAATGCCACGCCTTTGATGACAATTTCCAAGCATCCCAATACCAAGCGATACCACAGCTCACAAATAAGCTCGCCGATAAAATTTGCGATGCCGTTTGTAATCCCTGGTAGCCAAAATATATTCTTCCTCACTCTTGTATCAAATTTAAACCAATCGACTGTGTCTTCTTATCAAATTGACAAAGCATCGATTCACAATTAGAAAGGTTTCGTGAAAATAGCACTTTGTGGAAGTTCTGGCAAAATGGGGCGGCTAATTATAAAAGTGGCCGACGAATTAGGACATGAAATCGTTTCCAAAATTAACAGATCGGTTGCGGAATACGACTTTATAAGTACAAAGCCGGACATTTGTATGGACTTTAGTGCTCCCGCTGGCACAGTAAAATTATGTACAATTGCTGCGGAATTGAAAATTCCGGTTCTAGTAGGGACAACTGGATTGACCGATGAAGATTTGCATAAAATAAAAAATTTTGCGAAAAGTATCCCAATTTTGATATCTTCAAATTTTTCCGTGGGAGTCCATGTTCTCAGGAAACTTGTACGTGAGGCTGCCAAAAGATTGCCAGATGATTTTGACGTAGAAATAATGGAAAAACACCATGCCCACAAAAAAGATGCCCCGAGTGGTACAGCATTGTCAATTCTTGGCGACATAAAAAGCATAAGAAAGGATAGTGTCGGACTATTTGGACGCCACGGGAAATCAGAATATAAATCTGGAAATATTGGTGTGCACGCCGTACGTGGAGGAGATGTGGTAGGTGAACATGATGTTTACTTTTTTGGACAAGGGGAACGTTTGGAAATAGCCCACCGAGCGACCAATCGGGAAATTTTTGCGCGTGGGGCATTGTTCGTGGCAGAAAAATTCTATAAAATTGACATACCAAAATTGTATAATTTGGAAGAAATACTATGATGAACTTTTCTGCT
>JAISRG010000035.1 GCA_031273725.1 Puniceicoccales bacterium | reverse complement strand
TTTTCTCGGTGTTTCGCCTTGCCTTTCTTTTTGTCGCCCGCCAGGCCTGTGTTCATGCGGCTTCACCAGCTGGCTGCCCGATCAGGACTCGAACCTAAACAAACGGAGTCAGAATCCGTTGTGCTACCATTACACCATCGGGCAAATATATTTTTGGTAAGAACAGATTATGGGAGAATTATGGGAGATATACAATTTACCTCGTCAAAAGATACAAGAAGAAAGAGTAAAAGAACCACTTGCTTCAAAATTTTTATAGTAGCACCGATTAATTTTTACTCATTTTTCTCTTCTAAGATTTTCTTTAATTTCGCCATTCGCGTTTTCTTCTATCTGGAGACTCGCATAGGGATGATTTTGTAGTAAGCCGGATTCTGTATCATCGAATGATGATGTGTTCATTTATCTAATTTTGCAAAATTTTGCAAAATTCCTCCTTCGAGGTGCGACGAACCCGGAGTTATTGGGCTGGCTACCTAACTCCCTATTTCGTCTTGCACCGAATTGGGTTTGCCCTGCGCGATATTATTACTAATTCGCCGGTGAGCTTTTACCTCACCATTTCACCCTTACCAAATGGCGGTATCTTTCTGTTGCACTGTTCCGTCATGTGACATATGGGACACATGCCCGCGCTTTCACGTGGAATTCTGCCATGCGGTGTCCGGACTTTCCTTCCATGATATTTCGCATGAACGAACACATTCTTACAAAATCATCCCCTAGATTCGTGTAGGGAACTAAGAATTTTTGACCAGTAAAGACAAATTTTCAATTTTTACGAAGTTAATTGTCGACCAAAAGTTTCCTATGATTCATGGTATAGGATATGCCCGACAAAATGGTTAAGTATGTCGAATAAAGGAACAGTAGGATCCCGCTGTAACGTATCCATGAAATGTAGTGAGGCTTTAGCCAATGCCCAAAATCGCGGGTCAGGGCGAACCACAATATCATGATGCCAGTCGATACAATTTGAATGACCGTCTTCACCTTGCCGGACATGTTCGCCGCGATGATCACATTTTTCGTGGCGGCCACTAGTCTTAGGGTTGTTACTAAAAATTCTCGCCCGATCACGAGTAGTATCAAGAACAAAGTCCACAGGGGCAAAATTCTCAATGCCAAAAGGGTCACCATTATTCCTATCATGAATATTTTATCCATGAGCGCATCCATAAATGTTCCGAGGGTGGATATTATTTTGTATTTTCTTGCCAGATGACCATCCAACCAATCCGTTATCCCGCAAAAAATGAAAAGAATTATGCTTAAACTTGCGCTTCCAGGGAAATCGACATACATCAATAGCACAATTAAAAATAGCAGAGGAATCCGTAATAGCGTTACACAATTGGCCAAATTCATTGGCCACGTGATGGAAACTAAAAAAAAGATTGTTGCAACCTAAAACCTTAATTTTTTTATAATTCCCATGGTCGAAGAAATTGCGTTTGTGGTTATGGCGGCTGGAATTGGTAGTAGGTATCGAGGGGAAAAACAATTGGAAACATTCGGCAAAGAAAATCTGACAATTGCGGAATATAACATGCAGCATGCCATCGCCGCTGGTTTTAGGCAGTTTTATTTTGTAATAAATGACAAATTTGCAGAGATTTTCCATGGGCGATTGAAAAATTTTTTGCCATCGAATTGCAAATTTGGACTGGTGTATCAGAAAAAGGAAGAGTCGCTGACAAAATTTTGTAACCGCGAAAAACCATGGGGGACCGGCCATGCCATCATGTGTTGTGAGCGAGCGGTTCGCTGTAATTTTTGCGTAACGAATGCGGATGACCTATATGGCCACGATGCGATATTGCGCATGGCTGAATTTTTGCAATCCACCGAAAGAACGTCCCAAACTTTTGCCAATGTGGCATATGCCCTAGCCGAAACATTATCCGAAAATGGTACCGTCTCCCGTGGCATCATTTCCGCCGACGAAAACTCATATTTGACATCCATTGGAGAAACACATGGATTGGACATGGCCGCCTGTGATGCTGCGACATTTTCGAAAAATTCGCCGGTGTCGATGAACCTTTGGGGCTTCACACCTGAAATTTTCAAATTATTACAAAGTGGATGGCAAAGTTTTAGACAAAATATTTCCGATGTCGCAAATGATGAATTTGGGCTCTCTGACTTTATAAACTCAGTGGTAAAGGAAGGCAAGTGCAAGGTTAAAATTCTCAACACCAGCTCCAGGTGGCACGGAATCACATACCGAACGGACAAAGAATTAATCGAAAAGATACTGAGCGAATGATACCATGGATACCATTACGACAGCAGGCATAGTCATCGACGTCCAAAAAAATGAACAATCTGGGAAAATTCTATCCATGGATGTTTTTACGATTGACTATGGGATTATGCGATGGTTCGTCCAGACCTCACTCGACCATTCCCGGGATTTCATGTTCGAAGATGTTGAAATTATTGGGAACAAAACGACGGAGACCGCCGGAAAAGTATATAAAATAACGACGCTATCGGACAATTCCAATGCCATGAGACAAAATGGGAATTATCAACGGGCCAAAGTCTTCGTGGAAATTTTACGGAAGGTTATTTTCGATGGCGTGCCCCTGGAAAATTTGTTCGTGATTACAAAACAGGCAATTAAAAATTTTGCATCAAATTTTGATGCTAGCATGGTGTTGCTGAAGGCCCTATATTTGCTTTGCCGGGAGGAAGGTTATGCCGTCGACACCACTTGGATGAATTCCCTATCCGATGGGGATAGAACATTGGCAAGAACTATCATTTCTTCCAAGCTCGATGCGAATGTCGACGATGGAGCTCCACGCCTCAGTGATTCGTTGCAAAGATGGCTCCTGTCTCACTAGAAAAGATTATAAAGCCGATGCGAAAAATTTTATGAAAAGTGATTATATAATCGTTTTAACGACGGTAGGTTCTAAGGAACTTGCCGAAACTCTCGCAAAGGATATAATTCTTGAAAGATTGGCTGCCTGCGTCCAGATACAGCAAATAGAGAGTTTCTATGCATGGGCGGATAAAGTAGAGCACGGCGATGAATATCTTTTGACCATCAAAACCAGGGCTACGCTATTTGAAGATCTTTCTCAGTTTATTTTGAAAAACCACGACTATAAAATCCCGGAAATAATACAAATCCCAATTATGCAAGGATCAAAACCATACTTGGAGTGGCTCAAAGCGGCGACCAAATGATTTGGGCCTTTTCTTTGGCACCTATCATTACGCATAAAATTGAAGTTTCTTGAAATGCTATTTTCCGGGCGATGTCGAATATTTTTAACGTGGCAAGGTTTGAAAAATAAACTCAAATTTTTTGTTTTTCGCCTTTGACTTTCAAAAAACATATTTTTCACTCCACGTGCTGACGAAATTAACAAAGGGAAATATGGATAGTGTTAGTGTACGAT
>JAISRG010000066.1 GCA_031273725.1 Puniceicoccales bacterium | reverse complement strand
TGTTGTGCTTGGGAGGTAGCTAATCTCTTTATATTGACCTCGAAAATACAACTGTCCTATGAAATCGAAAACTTTTCCAGTGATAGTCTTGTCTGGAATTAAGCGCATAAAGTCAATTTCATGCTTCCTAAGAATGTCGATACTTTGACATAAAGTCCTATTACCATCGGGTATTAAAGTCCTATTGCTATCATCAGTTATTGAGCCTGGCGACGAATGTATGACATGGTGAGCATTGTCTATGAGGCATTTAATATTGTTACTTTTTATTCCACTTGACATCCTGGCGAGAATACCATCTTTTAGCTGCTCTAACACTTCATCTGGATTATTTTCCCCAGATTTTTTTGGTATTTGGCTCAATGCATTGATGTATGCCTTAACAGCGGACGGCTCTAAGATTTCAATCATCGAAACGATTTCTGCAGCCCATTGCTTCATGCAAGATGGATATTGAAGCATATGATTTTTTACAACTAGATTAAGTTTCGCCTGCCCAAAGTTCCAACCGCCTTTAGACATCAACTGTTTTAAAGCTTCCCAAAAAGCTCTAAAACTCGAAATTTTCTCTTTCCCCTTCTCATTCAGCAAACTTTTAAGTGCTTTTTGTGCGTCAACAGAAGAAGTGTCCTGGTTATCAATAGTCGTAGCTGCATCACGTTCATTTAGTCTTGTTCCAGACATTTGGGGAACTGTACGTGGCGATGGGTCTTGCGCGGTGGGGCTGCCATTAACATTCGACTGCAGCGACGGCGTAACTTCAGGCGAAGAACCTGGACTTCCTAATTCAATTTCTGACATTGTGCGTTAGATGGTATGTTGTTTAGAAAAAATGTCAATGAAATTTCTATGCTGCCCCGGACGGAAGTAGGTCCAATATTTAGATACGGCATTGTTCATAATAATAATTTGTCTCGGTAGTAATTCGGAGCACAATACTTTTTCAAGCTAGAGCGGATGATTGGCATTAATGACTATGTTAAATCGGAAAATTATCAAACGGTAAAAATAAATATTGACGTTTGTGTGTGACCTTGCAAATTGCGGATAATTGGTCTTGGGGAACGTGCACGCTGTCGTGGCGTTGTCAATGGCGGGTGCCCTTGTAGCTCAGCTGGCAGAGCGCATCCTTGGTAAGGATGAGGTCGGCAGTTCAAGTCTGCTCGGGGGCTCCAGAGTTTAAAATTTAATTTTTATATGTAAAAAAAGGAAACGAAATGGCAAAAGAAACCTTCGAACGAAATAAACCGAATGTAAATATTGGAACTATCGGACACGTTGACCATGGAAAATCAACGCTGACAGCGGCCATACTAAAAGTGCAATCAGGCAAAGGGTTGGCTGAATTCAAGTCCTATGCCGCTGTTACAAAGGGCGGGACATTTCGTGATGAAACTAAAACTGTTACGATTGCCCTATCGCACGTTGAGTATCAAACAGAACTTCGCCATTATTCCCACATTGACTGTCCAGGTCATGCTGATTTTATTAAGAATATGATTACCGGGGCAGCCCAAATGGATGGTGCAATTTTGGTTGTTAGTGCCTGCGATGGTCCCATGCCTCAGACCCGGGAACACATACTGCTCGCTCACCAAGTAGGGATACCTAACCTAGTTGTGTTTTTAAATAAAGTTGACATTTTTAATGATCCAGAGTTGATCGAACTAGTCGAAGAGGAAATCCGTGGGCTTTTAAATAAATATGGATATCCTGGAGATAAGGTCCCAATTATTCGGGGATCTGCTTTGGGAGCACTGGAAGGGAAATCGGAATGGGTCGACACCATTGGTGAATTGATGAATGCGATCGATGAAAATATTCCAGAACCAGTGAGAAATGAAGACATGCCATTTTTAATGTATATTGAAGACGTCTTCTCAATTACGGGTAGAGGAACCGTTGCAACCGGTCGTATTGAGCGCGGAACCATCAGAATTGGAGATGAAGTTGAAATCGTTGGATTGCGTGATACGGTAAAGACCACGTGTACGGGAATTGAAATGTTTCGCAAACTATTAGATAATGGAAAAGCCGGTGACAATGTTGGAATACTACTGCGCGGAATCGATAGGGAGGAAGTCGAACGTGGCCAGGTATTGGCAAAGGTCGGCTCGATCCGTCCTCATACAAAAGCCAAGGCCGAAATATATGTTTTGACAGAGGCCGAGGGGGGTCGTAGTAAGGCATTTGGCCAAAAATATCGTCCGCAATTCTACTTCAGGACGGCTGATATTACCGGAGTTATTCATTTACCGGAAGACAGGACATTTGCATCGCCGGGAGACAACTTGAGCATAGGTTTGACTCTGCAAGAAGCGATTGCCATGGAAAAGGGACAACGCTTTGCTATCCGCGAAGGAGGTCGCACGATAGGGGCAGGACGTATCACAGAAATAGTGGATTGACAATGTTTTGGGGAAACTATATATCACATTTTTGCTCGAGAAAAGAAATGTGGCGTACGGTTGATTAATTTTTTGAAATCAAAGGAGAATAGTTCAATTGGTAGAGCAACGGTCTCCAAAACCGTAAGTTGTGGGTTCGAGTCCCTCTTCTCCTGCCATGATTTTTATGAGAAAATAGTATATGCTAGGAAAGATTAAGCATTTTTTTTCTGAAACGTTGGGCGAGCTCAAGAAGGCAACTTGGCCCACGAAAAAGGAATTGGGGAAATCCACCATTGTTGTTATAGCAGGTATGCTTTTGATTAGTTTTTACGTAAGCATAATAGATTTTTCACTGTTCAATGTTGTGGATTTTATAATCAAATGCGTTAGGGGTTAAAATGGATGACGAAACATTAGAGCTTGAGGATGTGTTTGATGAAAAGATGTTGCTGCCAAAGTGGCTTGTCTTACAAACATTGTCAAATCAGGAAAGTAAGGTGAAAGATGCAATTCATGTTCTCGAAAAAGAGCATGATTTTGGAGATATCATCCAGGAAGTACTAGTCCCAATGGAAAAAGTTGTGGAGGTAAAAAATGGTAAAAAATATTCCCGTGCAAGAAAGTTTTACCCGGGTTATGTTTTTATCAAAATGAAAATGTACGACGCCGACGGTAAATTTCTCGAAAAACCCTTTTCTCTCATAAAAAATGTTACGGGGGTTGTTCGATTCGTTGGCGATCGGGATCCCGTCGAACTGAAACAGAATGAAATTGACGACATTTTGGCAAAAGTGGAAGCCGTTAGCGGGAAAAATGTTCCAAAGGTGGCCTATGATCCAGGTGAAACCGTAAAAATTAGCGATGGTCCATTTTTAAACTTGACAGGAACGATAGAAGATATTGATACGGAACAGGGTCGGTTACGTGTAAATGTTTCCATGTTTGGCCGTTCGACCCCCGTCGATTTAGAATTTTGGCAGGTTAGGCGATGCGTTGATGGAGAGAATTAGAATTTTAAGGAATAAAAAATGGCAAAAAAAGTTGTCAAAGAGATAAAGTTGCAATTGCCCGCCGGTGCTGCAAATCCTGCACCTCCGGTTGGTCCAGCCCTGGGAGCGGCTGGCATAAATATTATGGGCTTTTGCAAAGAATTTAATGCTAAAACGAAGGATCAAAATGGCATGATTTTGCCGGTGGTCATATCGGTTTACGCAGACAAAACATTTAGTTTTATTCTTAAATCTCCTCCAGCTGCAGTCTTGCTTAAAAAAGCGGCTGGCATAGAAAAGGCGTCCGGAGTTCCAAATCGCGACAAAGTTGGAAAAGTTACAATGGCCCAAGTTACGGAAATTGCTAACATTAAAAAAGAAGATTTGAATGCCAATTCGATCGAACAGGCTGCTAAAATAATCGAAGGAACGGCAAGGAGCATGGGAATCGAAGTCACCAAGTAGTAAATTTATGAAAAAATCAAGCAAACGACATACCAAAGCGCAGGAGGTTGCTGACCTACGGAATGAATATTCCGTGTTAGAAGCCGTTGAACTGCTAGGTAAAATGCCCAAAACCAAGTTTGATGAAACCGTTGTTCTTTCGGTCCATTTGGGGGTAGATCCGAAGCAAAGTGATCAAATGGTTCGTGGGACTGTTTCACTGCCGCATGGTAGTGGCCGGAGGGTAAAAGTATTAGCATTTACCGATGATCCGGCAGGTGCATTGGCGGCAGGTGCCGATGAAGCAGGATTGCACGATGTTTTGCAAAAGATCAACGATGGTTGGTTGGATTTTGATGTTGCCGTGGCAACTACATCGGCCATGAAAGAGGTCCGTTCAGCTGCTAGGATTTTGGGCCCGAGGGGTCTGATGCCTAACCCTAAAACCGGTACCGTTTCCGATGACTTGCCTGCTGCGATTCAAGCGGTAAAAGCGGGACGGGTAGAGTTTAAGATGGACAAGACCGCCAACCTATCAATTGTGGTGGGGAAACGGTCATTTAATTTGCAAAATTTGGCCGAAAATTGCGATGTGGCCATAGATGTTTTGTCTAAGATGCGCCCGGCGGAATTTCGCGGCAAATTTGTGGAATCGATGACAATTGCGGGCACCATGACACCGGGCATTAGGTTGTCACAGAAGATATTTGGAAAGTTTTAATGGAAAAACGGAAATGAGAAACGAAAAAAAGCTTTTGGTGAAAGAGATAGAGAAGCATCTCGACAAGTCGAGCTATGTATTTTTTACGGATTTCCGCGGTGTAACAGTTTCTGATGTGGCCAATTTACGCCAAAAATTACGTCCGGAGAATGGAGAATTTCATGTTGTAAAAAAGTCTTTGCTTAAAAAGGCAACTGAAGTGAAGTCATTGCCTATGCCGGAAGGTGGTTTCGAAGGACAAATAGCCCTCGTCGTTGGAGGGAAAAATCCCTCCGGAATAGCGAAATTGCTGAAGGAATTTCATAAAAATAGTAAAGGAGAAAAGTTGGCAATGCGAGGTGGTTTGCTGGATAGCAAATTGCTTAGTGAGCAAGACGTAAATATGTTGTCGGAGCTTCCAGGAATGGATATTCTGCGTGCACAATTTTTGGCACTGCTAAATACTCCAGCAACGAAGTTGGTACGGACGATGAATGCCGTTCCACAGGGAATGTTGAATGTATTACAAGCCAAGGCGAGGTTATAATAGAATTTTCAAAAAATGAAATTTTGCTAGGAAAAGTGTTTCTTAAATGGTATTTGATAATGTCGCTAGCGGAGTTTCGAAAGGGTAAAAATGGCAAATATAACAAAAGAACAGGTAATAGACTGGTTGAGTGAACAGTCGGTATTGGAAATAGCTTCCTTGGTTAAGGATCTAGAAGCCAAGTGGGGGGTCAGCGCGGCAGCACCGGTAGCGGCGGCGGCAGTTGCAGCAACGGCAGTAGCGGATTCACCTGTGGCGGAAGAGAAAACCGATTTTGATGTTGTTCTGAAAGCAATGGGCGACAAAAAAATTGAGGTCATTAAAGTTGTCCGCGAAGTTACAGGACTGGGATTAAAAGAGGCTAAAGATTTTGTGGAAGGAGCCCCGAAGACCGTAAAGGAAGCCGTTTCAAAGACCGAAGCGGAAGAAATAAAGAAAAAGTTAGAGGCTGCCGGAGCGACAGTGGAGCTGAAATAAGTTTTTTCATCGCTGGGATTATTTCAAATCATGCAATCCCTAGTTTAGAAAATCCGTGGCCTCCTTTTGTTACATCCGGTACAAATGCAATGAAATGTGGCTGTGTTTGAGTAATTTAAAATATTAAATATCCTATGACGGACAAAAATCGTGTTAATTTCGGAAGCCTAAAAGAAATAATAACTCCGCCCTATCTCATAGAAGCGCAGATAGGTTCATTTAAAGAATTCTTACAGGCTGATGTGGATGTGCAGAATCGACAAGATATCGGACTGGAAGCAGTTTTACGACGAACGTTTCCCATTGAAAGCTACGATGGGACAGTTTCGTTGAATTATTTGTCATATAGGGTTGCTCCGGCCAAGTATTCGGAGGATTTCTGCATTAAGGAAAGTCGAACCTATGCCGCTCCATTATTTTTGCAGCTGAAGCTTTCCAATGGAGATGATTCGAGGGAAGAAGAGATTTATCTGGGCGAGATCCCGATCATGAGCGAACGCGGATCATTTGTTATTAGTGGGATAGAGCGTGTGGTTGTCAGTCAGCTGCATCGATCCCCTGGCATCTGTTTCGAGGTTACTACTCACGTGACTGGAAAGTTATTGCATGCATTCCGCATAATGCCTGACCGCGGCACCTGGATAGAGGTACAAAACGATCAAAATGACCTCCTGTACGTATATTTGGATAGGCGTCGCCGGCGTCGCCGTTTCCTTCTAACGACTTTGTTACGTGCCTTTGGCCATAGTTCAGACCGGGAAATACTGTCGATATTTTATAAATTGCAAGAAGCCAGAGTCAGTGAATTAATCATGGAGGAATCTCTGGTCGATATTGTTTTGACGGATGATGTGATAGACATAGATCACGGTATCGTTTTGGCACGAGCCTATGAACCTCTTGGTAGGGGCATGCTCAAAAGTTTCATCGAAGCAGGTATTACCACCGTATCGGTTGTAAATGTTTCGGAAGATGGCGGGCTCATAATTCGTAGCCTAAAGAAGGATACGACGCATAACGAAGAAGAGGCACTCTATGAAATTTATAGGCATTTTAGGCCCGGAGAACCGCTGAATTCACAAAATGCGAAAGCATTTTTTGTTCGCAGTTTTATGGATAGTAAACGCTATGATCTTAGTAAAATTGGCAGATATAAAATTAATAGCAAATTGGGATTAAATAAAGATTTGAACGACACCCTGGTTGGGGTAGATGACATCGTTGCGGCAACGAAGTACCTGTGTATGCTCCGATCTGGCACAGGCGGTTTCATGGATGACATTGATAGCTTGGGGAGCAGGAGAATTCGTGGAGTCGGAGAGCTTTTGGTAAACCAATGCCGCATTGGATTCGCTCGCATGGAAAGGGTGATACGTGAAAAAATGTCACTGCTGAACCAGAGCGTTGATATACTTTCATCGCAAAAATTGATAAACGGGAAAATGCTAATGTCCGTCATCAGAGACTTTTTCGCACGCAGTCAATTGTCCCAGTTTATGGATCAGATAAATCCATTATCTGAACTCACCCACAAGAGAAGATTGTCTGCTCTGGGGCCGAGTGGTTTAAATCGTGACCGTGCTGGTATGGATGTTAGGGATGTTCACGCATCACACTACGGCAGAATTTGTCCAATTGAGACACCGGAAGGCCCGAACATTGGATTAATCAATTCATTGAGCACCTATGCGCGCATAAATGATTTTGGGTTCATTGAAACCCCCTATCGTGTGGTGAAAAATAGTTACGTTACATCCGATGTTGTTTATCTGTCGGCTGATAAGGAAGAGAATAAATTGATTGCCCAGGCAAATTCAACCATCGATGAAAATGGCAATTTGACTGGAAAAATTACCGTAAGGAAATCGAGTGAAATTTTAGAGGTTGACCCGGAGGAGGTCGATCTGATGGATGTTTCCCCGAAACAGGTAATTTCCATTGCTGCCGGGTTGATTCCATTTCTTGAGCATGACGATACTAGCCGTGCCCTCATGGGAGCTAACATGCAACGCCAGGGAGTGCCATTGTTGATAACGGAAGCACCTTTCGTCGGCACTGGAATTGAGAAAAAACTAGCGTGTGATTCCGGCCATGTGATCCTGTCAAAATCCGATGGTATTGTTGCCTCCGCCGATGGAGCTCGGATCATTGTAACCAGCGATGGACAGTTGCCGGATAATTTCAGTGAATCTACCAGTGCTAACGGTAGCGACATTCAAATTTATCATTTGCATAAATATTGGAAATCGAATGCCTCCACATGTTTTAACCAAAAGCCAGTGGTAAATAAGTATCAAAAGGTACAAGTGGGCGATATTTTGGCAGATGGGGCGGCGACCGATAACGGGGAATTGGCCCTGGGGAAAAATGTTCTTGTGGCGTTTATGCCATGGAATGGGTATAATTTCGAAGATGCGGTAATTTTAAACGAGCGTATGATTCGGGATGATGTTTTTACGTCAATCCACATAGAAAAGTATGAAGTGTCCGCCCGCGATACAAAGCTTGGTCCCGAAGAAATTACAAGAGATATCCCAAATGTTGGGGATGAAGCGCTGAAAAATTTGAGCAGAAATGGCATTATTAAGATTGGAGCCGAAGTAAAACCGGGAGACATTTTGGTTGGAAAAATCACACCAAAAACGGAGACGGATTTGGCGCCGGAAGAAAAATTGCTGCGTGCTATTTTTGGTGAAAAAGCAGCCGATGTCAAAGATTCGTCGTTGCTGGCACCGGCCGGATGCTATGGAACCATTATGGATGTAAAAATTTCCAGCAGAACGGATAATGAACGGGAAGATATCTCCGAAATAGAATGCAAACGTAGGATTAAAAAGACCAATGAAGAATTTCGTACCCAGGCGGACATAATCCGGGATGATCTAACGGAAGCATTTTCAAGCATTCTGTTGGGAGAAAAAATTCCATTGGACATCATCGACAATACTTCCGGGGAAGTAATTTTGCCGGCCAACAGGAAAATTACAAAAACATTGTTGCGTAGGCTGTCAGCCTGTGGAAAAAATATTGAAATGGCCTCATCCCCGGTGAGGACCAAGATCGTGGAAATCATCAATGTATACCAGGCGAAATTTGATGACCTGGAAGAGGAGAGGCTTCATAAAATTGCAGCCATTGAATCTGGAAACATCGATGACAGTGGCATTATTAAAAACGTCAAGGTGTTCATTGCAAACAAGCGCAAGATACAGGTTGGCGATAAAATGGCTGGCCGCCACGGAAACAAGGGTGTCGTTTCAAAGATTGTTAAGCCGGAAGATATGCCATTTTTGGCAGATGGGACCCCCATCGACATCATATTAAATCCCCTTGGTGTCCCAAGTCGTATGAATGTTGGGCAGGTTTTGGAAACCCACCTGGGCCTGGTGTGTAAAAAACTTGGCATAAAGGTTTCGACTCCCGTGTTCGACGGTGTTAGGGAAAACAAAATGCGAGAGTTGTATAAACAGGCAGGCTTGCCGGAGGGAGGAAAGGTCGACTTGTTCGATGGTTACACGGGCAGAAAGTTTGACCAGAAGGTGATGGTTGGTTACATTTATATGATGAAGCTGAACCACCTCGTCGCCGACAAAGTCCACGCCCGTGCCGTTGGTCCATACAGCCTGATAACGCAGCAACCATTGGGAGGGCGTGCGCAATATGGTGGGCAGCGGCTTGGAGAAATGGAAGTTTGGGCACTGGAGGCCTATGGTGCGGCTTATTCGTTGCAGGAATTATTGACCGTTAAGTCCGATGACTCCCAGGGAAGGACAAAGATCTATGAGTCGATAGTCAAGGGTGATACATCTTTGGATGCGGGAATTCCCCAGTCGTTTAATGTTCTCGTAAAAGAGATGCAGGGGTTATGTCTGGATATTAAGCTGGAAGATGATCGATTGTTGGATACGGAAAACTTTTAATTAGGGAATTAGTAACACAATGAGTTTCGCAGAAAAAACTAACTTCAAAGAAGTAAAATCAATTCTGGGGTTTGAAGACATCAGCAACTATAACCGCGTAGGTATTTCCATCGCTTCCCCGGACACCATCCGTTCGTGGTCCAGTGGTGAGGTAAAAAACCCAGAGACGATCAATTATAGAACCTTTAAGCCAGAGCCGGGAGGATTGTTTTGCCAGAAGATTTTCGGCCCAGTTCGTGACTATGAATGTGCCTGCGGAAAGTACAAGCGAATTAAGCACAAGGGAATGGTTTGCGAACGATGTGGTGTCGAAGTAACAGTCTCCCGCGTTCGTCGGGAAAGAATGGGGCACATCGAGCTTGCGGTTCCAATATCACACATTTGGTTCCTAAAAAGTCTACCAAGCAGAATGGGCCTGATGCTCGATATGACGGCAAAAGATCTGGAAAAAGTCATATACTATGAGCGTTATCTAATTGTTGATCCGGGGGTTACGTCTTTGCAAAAGTGCCAATTGTTGACGGAAAAAGAGCATGCCCAGTTGCAGGAGGAATATGGTGACGATGCCTTTGTGGCAAAGATGGGCGCAGAAGCCGTGCGAGATCTTTTGTCCCAAATCGACCTGCAAGCACTCATAACGGAGTTGCAAGAACAATTGCGTGTCACCCATTCGAAGCAGGCGAAAAAGGTTTTGACCAAGCGATTGAAGCTGGTGAATGGATTTGAAGCAAGTAATATGCGCCCCGAGTGGATGGTTTTGGAAGTTTTACCGATCATCCCTCCCGATTTGCGTCCCCTGGTCCCCTTGGATGGAGGACGTTTTGCTACCAGCGATTTAAATGATTTGTACCGCAGGGTTATCAATCGCAATAATCGCCTAAAAAGTTTGTTGAGCCTAAAAACTCCAGATGTTATCATTCACAATGAAATGCGCATGCTCCAAGAAGCTGTCGATGCATTATTCGATAACGATAAGCATGGGAGGAGTGTCATGGGGGCCGGAAATAGGCCTTTAAAATCCCTCAGTGAAATGTTGAAAGGGAAGCAGGGACGCTTTAGGCAGAATCTGCTGGGGAAACGGGTGGACTATAGCGGCCGGTCGGTAATTGTCATAGGTCCGGAATTGAAAATCCACCAGTGTGGGTTGCCAAAGCGCATGGCCTGGGTACTATTTGAGCCATTTATCATAAGACGTTTAAAAGAGCTCGGGTTTGTTCATACTGTCCGCAGCGCCAGAAAGATGATAGAGAAACAGGCACCCGAAGTTTGGGATATTTTGGAGGAAGTTACCCGAGACCATCCCATACTGCTAAATCGTGCGCCTACCCTCCATAGGTTGTCGATTCAGGCATTCGAACCGCTTCTAATAGAAGGTGATGCCATACGGTTGCATCCGCTGGTATGTTCGGCTTTCAATGCTGACTTCGATGGTGACCAAATGGCTGTGCACGTGCCGCTATCCCTAGAAGCCGTGATGGAAGCGAGGATGCTAATGCTGGCTTCGAAAAACATTTTTTCTCCGTCGAGTGGAAAACCCGTATTGGTCCCTTCCCAAGATATCGTCCTTGGGTGCTACTACCTAACGATCGACTCTATGACAAAGAAAGATCCGGAAGCGACTTTGCCATTAATATCTAGTATCGAAGAGGCATTGCGCATAGATACGGAAAGCATTTTGAAAAAACATGACAGGGTACGCTACGTAAATCCTGACTACAAACAGAATACCCGCTATGGTAACCCGAATGCGAAGGTCATAGAAACTACGCTCGGCCGGATAATTTTTAACAGCATCTTCCCACGGGCCCTTGGATTTGTCAATTCTCCAGTAGCCAAAGGAAAACTGGGTGATCTTGTTCTCAATACGTACAAAGTGGCCGGCCAAGAGGTTGCCGTAAAAACCCTGGATAGGTTGAAAGATCTTGGGTTCAAAGAGGCCACAAATGCTGGCTTATCCATTGGGATCGGGGACATGATAATTCCAGACAATAAGCAGAATGTAATTGTCGCCGCCAAGAAGAAAATTGCAGATGTGGAAGCGCAACATAAGAGAGGAATAATTACTTCCGGCGAGCGTTATAATAAAATAGTTGATATTTGGACCACGGCTACCGATGATATCGCCCAAATGGCATTCGAATCGTTGTCCAAAAATGGTGGATCAAGTGATGTAAATTCGATGTTCCTGATGATGGATTCCGGTGCCCGCGGCAATCGTCAGCAAGTTCGCCAGCTATGTGGTATGCGTGGTCTCATGGCAAAACCATCGGGGGAAATTATTGAACAGCCAATTTTGTCATCCTTTCGGGAAGGTTTATCTGTCTTGGAATATTTCAGTTCCACGCACGGTGCCAGGAAAGGTTTGGCCGACACTGCCCTTAAAACGGCCGATGCTGGATACCTAACGCGCAAATTGTGCGATGTTGCCATGGATTGTGTGATAGAGGACAACGACGATGGCAATAGGAACGGGATATGGAAATCGGCAATTTTGGAGGGCGATGATGAAATCGTTAGCCTAGCAGATAGAATCATTGGGCGTTGTTCGAGCGAGGATGTAAGAAATTTGCTCGATCCAGATGAAATAATAGTCGCATCCGGTGAGCTGATAACGGCGGATATCGCCAAACGCATAGAAGAATGTGGCATCGAACGCGTAAAAATCATGTCACCGCTGACACATATGTCCAGGAGCACGATTCCCGCCAAAGCCTATGGGATTAATCCAGCTACGAACAGCATAGTCGAGCGGGGGACTGCCGTAGGAGTAATCGCTGCCCAGTCCATCGGTGAGCCGGGAACCCAGCTAACATTGAGGACTTTCCACGTCGGTGGTGTTGCCAGCCAGGTCTTGAAGAGTTCGGAATATCGTGCTCGGCACTCTGGTTTTATCAAATTTAATGGTCTGAGGATGGTTACAACCCTCGAAAATGCAAATATTGTATTGAACAAAACAGGATTTATTCAAATCGTTGATTCCGAGGGCCATGAACTGGAGACCTATTCCATCGTCCCCGGCGCCTTACTCTATGTTGCCGATGGTGCAAAGATTGAAAAAGGTGGTTTGATTGTTATGTGGGATCCGCATAATATGCCGATTTTGTCAGAAAAACCAGGTATCATAAACTTCAAAGACATGATTCCTGGAGTGACAGTTAAGCGGGATGTTGATGTTGCAACTGGCCGCATAACCACCATTGTCATCGAACATAAGGATGATCTAACCCCAATGATTGAAATCTTGGCTGGTGTCAATGATCAAGGATTGCCATCCGACAAAGTCATTGCTACGTATTCTATTCCGACCGGTGCCCAAGTCATCGTAAGCAGTGGCAATGAGGTCCAGGCCGGAGCATTGTTGGCAAAAACTTCCCGTTCTGCTTCTAAGACCCAAGACATTACCGGTGGATTGCCGAGGATTGCCGAATTATTCGAAGCAAGATGCCCGAAGGATGTCGCGGAGATGGCAAAGTCGGATGGCATCGTATCTTTTGGTGGAATTTTGCGTAATAAGCGTCGTGTTTTTATCACTGACAGTGAAACTGGCGAAAGGCAAGAGCATTTGATCGCCAGTGGAAAACATATCATTGTCCACGAAGGCGACTTTATAAATAAGGGTCAAAGTTTGACGGATGGATCTCCGGATCCCCATGAAATATTGAGCATTTTGGGCCCATCGAGCCTACAGGAATATTTGGTTTCCGAAATTCAAAAGGTCTATAGGCTGCAGGGTGTTGTCATCAACGATAAGCACATAGAAATTATTGTCGCATGCATGCTAAAAAAAGTACGGGTACTGGAACCGGGAGATTCTGACTTTTTCTGGGGTGAGCAGGTCAGCCGCGACTCGTTTATGGCTGAGAATAAAAAAATCATAGATGCCGGAGGAGAGCCCGCCACCTGTGAGCCAATTTTGATGGGCATAACAAAGTCGTCCATAGAAACAGATAGTTTCATTGCTGCAGCGTCATTCCAAGAAACGACCAAGGTTTTAACGGAAGCTGCTACCCTCGGGAAATACGATCTTTTGAGAGGATTTAAGGAAAATGTTATCATGGGACATCTGATTCCTGCGGGCACCGGGTTACCGGAATACCGTTATCTCAAAGTAAAACATTTGGTACCGAGGGAAGAATTGTCGGGAGAAGGATTCTAAAGGAATCGCGATCCATAAAAAGTCACTGGTACATGGGATGTGTAGGAAAATTCTTGCATATCTCTTTATCTTTGCATGGACATGTTTCCTTTTTCGATCAATATGTTTCGTAGATTAATTTTATTGGTTCTGAAAGGATAAATTACGCTATACCACATTTTAGTCATATTTGGATATCTGTTGGCGCATATGCCCAAGTGTATTATTCGGTTACTGTGCATCATCTGTGGTAGCATTACCATGTTCGTAATGCCTTCCCGCAGACGGCTTGTGTTGTCAAATCTACATTACGCTTTTCCTAATCGGAGTGCGCCGTGGCGTAGAAAAGTTTGCCGGGAAAACTTTTTCCGGCTCATAGAACTTGGCCTATTGAGTATCGCTGGAAATTTTCTCAGTAAGAAAAGAATAAAATCGGATTTTAAACTGAGCGAAGAATATAAAAGGGTTGCCAATCAAATTTTGACCGGAGGACATGGGGCAATCATTCTGGTTCCCCACTTTACCCTAATGGAGACCATGACACTTTTGCCCAAAATTGTAGATGGCGTTGATTGGCCAGAGGTGGGCGTAATTTATCGACCATTTGACAATCCATCGTTGGAAAAGTTTATGAGACACACCCGCGAGGGAGGTGGGATGAAATTGATTTCCAGAAAAAAGGGAATATTTGAAGCGATGCAGATTCTAAAAAACAAGGGAATTGTGTCATTGCTATTTGACCAAAATGCCGGCGATAGCGGCTATCGCATGATGTTTTTCAACCGGATAATTGCATCGACGGACCTGCCAGCCTTGCTATATCAAAAGTTTAAAGTTCCCGTTTATTTTCTATACCCAATGAGGGTTGGTTTTTGGAAAGCAAAAATTAAGATCAAGAAACTAAATTTTGATGAAAATGACCCCAAGACGATCCTGTTCGCTGCGAATAAACACTTGGAAGAACTTTTAACGGGAAATGAAAATATCTGCTCCGACTGGCTGTGGGCCCATGATAGGTGGAAAGTTGCAACCTATGGCCCAAAAAACTTGGTGAAACGGAGAAGATGCGAATGGTTGCCACAGTCTCAAAAGTACCTAAAAATCAACCCGGAAGAGGTAATAAACTTTCGCATTACGGTACGCATGCCCAATTGGTTAGGGGATATCGCCATGGCGGTAGCCGTACTACGCACATTAAAAAATTACTATCCCGACACGGAACTAATTTTGATCTGCCAGGAACAATTTGTGGATTTCCTTGTTAAATTAAAAATTGCCGACAAAGTAATTCAATTGCCTCCAAAAGATTTAAAATATTTTCTTAATATCTTAAAGATTAGAGATGTTTACCCATATCCCGATGTCCATATTTCGCTTGTTAATTCATTGCGTGGCGACATCGAGGCGGTTTTAATGGGAGCACCCAAAAGGATAGGGGCGGACACTAAAAATAGATTTTATAGGAGAATTTTCATCAACAACTTGTATGAAAATAGTGCCGATGCTGAATTTTTACACCAGACAAAATTATGGGAGAATGCCCTGAATGAGGCTGGGATCGAATGTGAAAGTAAACTTTCCCCATTCAAACTTTGTACGAATATGGAAGTTGTTTCAAAGAGCAGGTATCTAATTGGAATGGTGTGTGGTTCCGTCAATACTCCACGCAAACGCTGGCCTGTAAAATTTTGGAGAATTCTAATCGAAATGGTCTGTGGGGCATATGAAGATGTGCATATAAATTTGTATGGAACAAAGGCCGATGCAATGTTTGTAGATGAAGTTTCTCTTTTCCTTGACCGGGAAAATATTTCAAATTTAGCCGGAAAAACAACACTGCTCGAATTGGCAAGTTATATGCAGAGGGATGACTTGGTCGTTGCAATTGATACGGGTGGGATGCATCTTGCAAACATGTTCGGTTGTCCATTGGTTTGCATATACGGTGTCACCAATCCCCTTGTTACTGGACCGATATATGAGTCTAATAAAATAATTGTCATGCCCGATAGTTGTCCCGAAAATGGTGGTTTCAATACGGAAGATGTTAGCATAGACTCCGTTTTCAAAGCTATCCAACTGGTGTTAATGCAATGCGATGGAAAAAACCGCGGCTATTAATTATCCGATTGCTTTTTCCGTTTGCATCTCGATTAGGCGTTTCATTTCGACGCTATATTCCATTGGAAATTCGCGCACCAAATCATTGATGAAACCGTTAACACTTAGACTCATTGCCTGGGCCTCTGAAATACCACGTTGCTGCATGTAGAAAATTTGTTCCTCACTGATTTTTGACACACTGGCCTCGTGTTGGACGACATTTCCATTGCCAGTGACATCGATTTTAGGGAAAGTAGCGGTTTTGCTGGTTGGGTTTATTAAAAGTGCATCGCAGACGGTGTTGTTTTTGCAACCCTTCAAATCCTTTGAAATATTGACCACCCCCCGGTAGGATGCCATGCCTCCGCCAAAAGAAACGGATTTTGATACAATATTCGACGAAGTGTTATCGGCAAGGTGTATCATTTTTGCGCCGGTATCTTGGATTTGGCCATCGGAGGCAACCGCTATGGACAAAACTTCGCCCCTGGCATGTTTCCCTTTTAGGTAAATCGCTGGGTATTTCATCGTCAGACGGGAACCAATATTGCAATCAATCCACTTAATCTCCGCATTTTCATGGGCGATACCACGTTTGGTCACCAAATTGAAAACATTGTTCGACCAGTTTTGTACGGTAATATACTGAATTTTCGCATTTTTTAGGGCGACAATTTCCACGACGGCGGAATGCAGCGTCGACGTTTCAAATTTTGGAGCGGTACACCCTTCCAAATATGTCACTTCCGCACCCTCATCAACGATAATTAAAGTACGCTCAAATTGTCCAAACCGTTCTGAATTTATGCGAAAATACGCCTGCAACGGTTGTTTTACTTGGATATTTTTAGGGATATAAATGAAGCTACCACCGCTGAAAACAGCACTATTCAAAGCACTGAATTTGTTGTCTGCAATTGGAACAACCGTCCCGAAATATTTTCGAAATATTTCCGGAAATTTATTTAACCCTTCCGTCGAATTGACAAAAATTACCCCCTGTTTGCTGAGTTCTCCTTGCATGCGCGAATAGGCAGATTCGCTGTCGAATTGGGCTTCAACACCGGCAAGAAATTTTCTCTCTTTTTCGGGCACTCCAAGTCGTTCAAATGTAGTTTTTACATCCTGGGAAACCTTTTCCCAAGATGTTTGTGGCAGTTGGTTATTGGCCAAATAATATCGAATCGTGGAAAAATCTAAATCGTGGACTTCGCGATTCGTCACCCATTTCGGTAGTGGAATTTCATGAAATTTTTTCAGCGCAGTTTTCCGAAATTCTCGAATCCAATCAGCATCATTCTTAACGTTGGCAATGTAATCAATGGTCTGCTCATTTAAGCCAGTGCCCGCATCATATTTGTAATCAACGTCATAGTGAAAGTTTGCCGCGTCAATTGATTGGTGAAAATCATCCATGGTGTTTACAGTAAATTTTCATCGTTAATAAATCCATAGCCAAATTTTTCCAGCCTATCAATGAGCTCCAATCCTCCGCTCATTGCAATTTTCCCACCGGAAATAATATGGACAACATCTGGTCTTATGTATTCTAAAAGTTTGTTGTGATGCGTGATTATGATCGCCGCAAAATTATCGTTGCGCATGGCATTGACAGCATTGGCAACAATTTTCAGTGCATCAATGTCAAGGCCGCTATCCGTCTCGTCAAGGATCGCATATTTTGGTTTGACCATCATCATTTGTAAAACTTCGCAGCGCTTCTTCTCTCCTCCCGAAAAGCCGTCATTTAGTGGCCGCGAAGTGAAGGACTTATCAATTTGCAAAACCTCCATTTGGGCATATAAGCTTTTGTAAAAATCCACCCCGCTAAGTGGGGTACCTTTGGGAAGTCTTGATTGAACTGCGGCACGAATAAAGTTTGCCAATGAGATTCCCGGAAGTTCGATGGGGCTTTGAAAAGCCAAAAAAAATCCTTGTCTCGCGATTTCATCTGGTGCTTTTCCCATGATACTCTCACCATCTAAGACGACATCTCCCCGTTGAATTTTATATGCCGGATGCCCAGCAATTGCTTTCGCCAGAGAACTTTTTCCAACCCCATTTTTCCCGATGAAAGCATGGATTTCTCCGGGAAGAATTTTTAGGGAAAACCCATCTAACACGACGTTATCGTTTACCGACAACCGCAAATTTTTAATTTCAAGGGCACACATGGATTTTCGCAAATTGTTAATAATTAAAAATACAAACACAACCATTTTGATGATATAACAGAAGAAGTGGGCAATTTTCATACTTGAGAATCTGTGAGATTTTTTAAACATTTCTCCAATGGCGTTATTTTGCGTTGTATTGCTTTTAATTATTGGGTTCATTTGTCTAACATATGGGGCGAAATTTCTCTGTGATTCCTCTTTGCACATGCTGCGTAAATTCAACGTAAACTCAGCCATGGTTGAGATATTTTTAATTTCAATCGGAACGGCGGCCCCAGACCTCGTATCGACCATAACCGCCATTCTGGAAGACCATCCAAATATTGCCATAGGGAACATCGTGGGCAGTAATTTCTCGAATTTGGCACTCGGGTTCGGCGTAGCATCCCTGGTAACCCCATTTAAATGCAATAAAAAGATAGTGTGGGTGGAGTTTCCCCTATTGTTTGCTTTGACAATGTTTTTTTCCTATTGCTGTTTTAGAGGCCAAGTAACACGGTACGCAAGTGCTATCTTTTTAATGACATTTGCAGCATACATGTTTTTTTCTTTCCTAAGAAAAAAATCTAAAAGCGATTCGGACAAAACATGCATGGATGAAGAAAATTTTAGTGAATGGTCCACCAAAAAAAGTAGCTTTATTTTCATATCTTCCATTGTCTTACTAACTTTTGGCGCCCATTTGGTAGTAACGTCCTGCTACCAAATTTCGAACCTTTTTAAAATATCGGAAACATTCATAGGATTTTCCCTATTGGCCCTGGGAACAAGTGCTCCTGAGATTTTTGTTGTTACAACGGCTGCGAAACAGCGGCACCATAACATTTGTTCCGGAAACATCATTGGATCAAATTTATTGAATTTGATGCTCATAACTGGACTTTGCACATCCATACACCCTCTATATTTTGCGAAGGAATCATTTCGAATGGAAACCTGTGCCCTTGCTTTTATAACGGTAGCAAGTTGGTACGTTTTCGCGACAAAAAATATCTTTTCGAGGAAAAGTGGCCTGATGTTCGTCATGACATATTTGCTTGTTGTATTTTTCGCAAATAAGTAATGCTCCATCGCAAGACGCGTAAAAACGGAGAAGAACCTATGGGGCAGTTTCGTATGAAATTTTTCTGTACAATGCCGCATTCTTTTTGTTGCCCTGTACAATGTCGGGAGGGATATCTAAAAATTCTACTACCAGTGAAAATGTAGACGCAAGACATTCCAGAATTTGATCGGGATTATTTTTTACCAGTTTGAATGTGTGGTTTGGATGTATCGAAATTTGTCTAAAGATGACGGGAATTTCATTTTCATACAAATTTCGGAGAAAATTTCTGAAAGAATCGGTGAAGGCCGTAAACTTTATCTTGTAAAGATAGGACTTGTCCCCATCTACCTGGCGGACATTTGGTAAAAATACGTCCCCATTTTCGAAGTAGTTTGAATATGGCAAATCGCCACGTTCAATGGATATAATTTTTAGGTATGAAGTCCGCGATTCCAGCAGGCAAGAAATGAGTAACCTTAGCTGCTCCTGTTGCCGATGAATATCATAAATTTCATTGAATAGGGGTTGTTCATTTTTTTCGAAAAAGTCTCTAAAACCAAAGGAACAACTCGGTTCAAATTCTGCACCCAGCGCATCGCAAGATTCCCGTGCCCATGTTAGGTAATCCGATATTTCAAAAAATACTGCTATGTGATTCGGGGGCAAAGTGTGTGAACTGTTGGCATATGCTAATTTTGACATATTTTCCCAGTTCTTCGATACAAATTTTCTATACTGGATTACATCCGCTTTAAGCTGCCGTTCCTTTTCTAGGTGACCATGTGGTAGTTTCGATTGTTTGGCAGCCAGGGAATTTGTTATGGCCGTAACACTTTCCCTTTGTATAATTTTATTGCGGTATGCATTGAAACAATTTTTTACAATTAATACCTGACACATTACCAGTATCGCAATGGTGGTAAAAAATAAACAATGGCGTCTAAGGAAAAGTTTTTTCATTTTACAAGAATTTCAGATTGTTGCTTTAGTATCACATCAAAGGAAAAAGGTAAAATATCCCCCTTCGCTAACGACATTTGTATATTTTCAACGCGTTCAACGTCCTTTATTTCTTTCAACGACGTTATAAACTTTTCGATGATTTTGTTGGTCGATTTTTTTATTTCGCCATCACCTATCAGCATTTTTGCCGTAACTTTGATTTTATTTCTGCCGTCATTATCCTTTTTGTCTGCCCAAGTGAGCGACTCTATCCAGGCAGTTTTTAGGCTCTCCATTTTGGATTGGAGCTCTTGAAAAAAGTCTACCCAGGCAATTTGAGAATACAGGGATGTTTTTGCATTTATTATGAATGAGCGGATGACATTATGTTCCCTATGTGCTTCTTCGTATCTGATAGCATCCGTATTAACTTCAAGTAACTTGGCTTCCAGTTGGGATTTCTTGGTTTCAAGGTTTATTACGTCTTTTTTTAGTATTTTTAACACCGTTAGTGCCGATAATGTTATGACAATGAAAACCAGTAAATATCCAAAATTTTGACGTTGAAATTCTACTTGGTTAGAAAAATCTACGGAAAACAGCTTTAGCGGCTGCATTTGATTAGATTGCAAACAATATGCCGCTCCAACAAACACACCTATGTTGTTTTTTATGAGCATCGCCTCCTCCTCATGTAGGTTATGTGCAAACTTGTCCTTAAAAATATCAAATACATGAATTATTTGCACATTGCCCGCGGCATTGAAAGTATCATACAGATGACTTTCCCTTCCAGTTAGGTACAACTTTGTTATCGGAGATTGTTTCAGCGTCCTGCAGTAAAACAGCTCAGACTTTTTAATTTCTTGGCGCAATTTTTGGGAAAATTGTTTTAGATAATATGCCATGAATGCACGGTTTTCAGTTTCCTGATTTGTGAAAAATTCCAAAAGCAGTGACTTTGCCTTCTCGCATGATACTTTCTGTGACTCTGCGATCGTTTTAATTAGGTGTGTGCCAGCAATCGGTAGGCTCCGAAAATATTCCGCCCACTCCCCAATACATGCCAAATATGATGAATTTTCTCCCATGTGTACCAACATGGAATTTGCCGGAGAATCTGCATATTTTTGAATGGCTATGGTATTGAGCACTATTTCGGGACAAATATATGAAAAATCTATTTTATTGCGAATTAGAATGTCGACCATTTGTTCAGATACTGCTCGTGGAATGGCAATCCCAAGGGCATGATTCGATGGGCCGTTGTTTTTATAAATATCCAAACACCACTCACTTGTTCCCCCAGGAAAATTATGTTCACACTCGAATTTAAATGCTTCCTGGATACTTTTTTCCGTTACTTCCGGAATTTGAAGATGTTTTATGAAAACCTGATTATTGGGCGGAACAATCAGCTTTATTCTTTTTCTTGTTTTTTTTGGGATTTGTGGGACCGCTTTTGCAAAAGCTCGCAACCAAACATCAGTGCTATCCTTGAGGTCTTTGTCGGACTGGATGGGGTAAGTTTCTGCTTTGACAAAAAAACCCTGCACGTCGATTTCCACTAGTGTAATCGATTCTATACCACAACGCATTATGACATCATTAGCCATCTTTTTATGAATTTTACATAAACTGATAAATTTTTCAAGCTATCTTGCAACAATTCTTATTTAAATGTTTTCAAAAGAGGTAGGATTTTTCATCAGGATAGTATTTTTATAATATTTTCTGGTTGAAATTAATTGTTCTACGATAAGTGCGACGATCAAAAATTTCATCAAATTTCGACTTGTGCTGATTTTTAGCATAAAATTACTCATTTTTTTATCTCCTATCATCAAGAGAGAATATGCGAACGAAATGACCACACAAAGCAATGTCTTTACTCTGAAATTTATGGCGCTGAAGTTTGATAAAATTTTGCCATACATTTTCTCATCCGATAGCATTCTCAGTTTTTTATTTCTATTATGGATCCCATAAACAAATAGCAAGGCCACCAAAAATGGAGTCATCAACGCTACTAAAAGAATTTTTACATCAACGAAAGTCATAGGTTATGGGATTTTTTGTAGCAAAGTGTTTCGTAAAAATATTTCCAATAGGAAGCATACTAGGCTCGTTGCAATTAGGTAGTAATTACATCGCATTATCTGTGTTTCCAAGACAATCATGGGTTCCGAATATGCTAATAATAGCAGTAGTACCGCAAGCATTCTGCAATGGAGGAGGAAATGAGTTTGAGGTTTTGAGTTATCTCCGATAATTTTTTTTAATAGTAACATATTTGGGACTAAAATGGATGGCTGACATGTATATTTGCGATTGGCAACCTTGAGAATTGGTAATCCCAGTAAAAATAATAGGGCATGGGGATATAAAAAAATTATGTTCATCTTTCAATATTCGAAAGGCATATATTCTTTGCTAATTTTTACATCTTTGCAATAAAATAATCAACCGTAGCAGTACATTGACTTTTATTATTTTTTTTGAGATGCTCTCGGCATCTGTGAAAGTGGTTGTGTCAAGTGTTTCTGGATTTTGTATGGGAGTAAAACATGCCATAAACCTGGCCAATGAAGCGTGTGGGCAGTGTGCTGGCCAGGTATATGTGGCCGGTGAACTTGTCCATAATAAGAAAGTCATGGAAAGTATTGAATCTATCGGCATAAAATTGCTCGGAGACGATGATTTGGGAAAAATTTCCCCCAAAGACAGTCTTCTAATCCGCGCCCATGGATGTCCCAGGAACGAATGTGTCAGGTTTCGCAAAATTTTTAACACCATCATCGATGGTACTTGTCCACACGTTGTCATGGTATCAAAAATGGTAGAACGCGGAACCGTGGAAGGAAAATACGTAATAATAATCGGAGACAAATCTCATCCAGAAGTGAAAACACTGGTAAGTTTTGCAAAGGGTGGCAATGTTTGCGTAATAAACTCGGAAGAAGAATTGGGTCATTTGGAAGGGAGGATGGATCAGGTATTGGTGATTGCCCAGTCTACAATTGATGAAAGTGTCTTTTTAAATTTTGCCGATAAAATTTCTAAAATATATCCCCATGCCGAAATAAAGAATACCATTTGCGGTTCATCCCGTAGGCGCCAACGGGCAATCTTGGATCTTAAAAAGGAAGGCGCTCAGACCGTTATTGTTGTCGGAGGAAAACATTCCAACAACACTTGCACTCTTGTTCAAATTGCCCAGAAAATTGGCTTACCAACGTTTCATGTGGAGACCGCCGCAGATTTACCCATTGAAAAATTGAAAGTTTTCCAGGTCATTGGTGTTGCAAGCGGGACCTCGACGGATGAAAAAACAACGAAGCAAATAATTGCCGTACTTCGGAAATTGGAAAATTAAACGGCGAATTCAAATTGTTAAATGTTAAATATTCCAATTTTTGTTTTATGATTTTTGAATTATTTCATAAATTTCGATGCCGAGAAATTCTAGGAAATATGACAGAGTGAAAAGATCGCTCTATTTACCGCCCTATTTGACGGACCTCAATCCCATTGGACACCACTGGGCTTGGTCCAAAAATAAGCTTTCCTACCTCTGGCGCCATGTTACTAATTTTTATGATAGGTTTTCTCTCGCTCTCAATCTTAATATGGGGCTACTTTCGTCTAGCGCACTATACCGTCCTATTTGCCGGACCTCAACCCCATTGGACACCACTAGGCTTGGTCCAAAAATAAGCTTTCCTACCTCTGGCACCATGTTACTAATTTTTATGATAGGCTTTCTCTCGCTCTCAATCTTAATATGGGGCTACTTCCGTCTAGCGCAGTATGGCATCACATCTTTTTCGCCGGTTACATTGATGGACGCGCATAGTATTAGAAAATCATCATTGGGGGTTGTATACCACATTGACCCGAATATTGTCCACACTTTTAAGGCCATGCTTCCACCGCATGGCAGTCAAAAATCATATTGCTGTGGCATCGCCGTAACCCGTTAAACTTCAATCGAATCGTCGATGTCGAAATTGCCAAAAACGCTCTTAACGTCATCCAAATCTTCCAATTTCTCGATGGTCTTTAGTACTTTGGCGGCAAATTCCGCGTCGGTTATTTGCACGATAGAATTCGGAATATATGCAAGTTCAGATGTCAAGCATTTGATATTTGCCTTTGATATTGCTTGTTCCAAGGTGTAGTATGCTGTAATTGGGCATAGAACTTCGAAATCTGGCCCATCGGATTTTATGTCTTCAGCTCCCGCATCAAGTACAATTTCCATCAGCTTGCTTTCGGTTACAACTTCCTTTGATATGAAAAACTGTCCCATTCTTTGAAAATTGAACATCAATGCTCCGGGGCTTGCTAAATTTCCTCCACCCTTGGTCAGCACGCTACGAATATCGCTGGCAGCACGATTCTTATTATCCGTTGTCACTTCTATAATCACACCAACTCCGCCCGTGACATAGCCTTCGTACGTCAGTTCCTCAATTGTCATACCGGGTAATTCGCCTGTACCCTTTTGGATTGCCTTTTTGATGTTATCGGCAGGCATATTGGCTTCCTTGGCCTTTTGCACAACAACACGCAACCTGGCATTGAAATTTACATCGCCACCGCCATCCCGTGCTGCAAGAGAGATATCCTTGCTCAGCGTGCTAAACGTTTTCCCGCGCTTTGCATCAATGACAGCCTTGTGCCTCTTCGTCGTTGCCCACTTGCTATGTCCTGACATTGTTTTTCCTCCGTTTTGGTGACCGAGAACTACGTTTCTCCATAGAATTTTTTATGTCACTTTCATCTCGTATTGGGGTGTTACGTGATGTTGTAAATTGTTGAACAATCGTCAACAAATTTTGTACTGTCCAATATAATACCAGGCCGGATGGGAAAGTATAGCAGCAGAGAAAGAAGATGGCTGGCATTAGTTTGAACATTAATTTTTGCGAATTGTCCGACGCTGGAACTGGCGTCATATGCATCTGCCAGAACATGGTTGCCCCCATGACCAATGGCAAAATGTTTACGGGAAAACTACCAATATGGGCGATCGTATCGGGCAGTGAAAGGTCTTTTATCCACAGAAAATGTGCAAAACGTAGGTCGGATGCCGTGCGTAACATATAATAGAGGCCAAAGAAAATCGGGATTTGTATAAATATTGGCAAACAGCCCGCCGCTGGATTTATTCCATTTTCACGGAATAGTTTCAATGTTTCCATCTGTAGTTTCTGCGGATTATTTTTGTACTTTTCCTTGATTACTTTCAGGGGTTCCTGGACGATTGCCATTTTTTTCGAAGATTTAACCTGGGCATTTGTCAGTGGCCATAGCAAAAGTTTTACTATTGTTGTCAGTGCAATTATCGTCCATCCCCAATTGGGAATTATTGCATGGATTCCCAGCATTAGCCGCAGGAGAAGTTCGCTTATGGATCCGAAAAACCCAAATTGCATTACCCTGTCCTGCTCTTTTCCCAATTTTGACAACCTAGAAAAGTCCTTGGGCCCTATGTAAATATTTGACGAGAGCGTTTTACTTTTCCCTCCGTCGATGATACCAACGTTAAAAATCATTGAGGCCCCGATGCCTTCTTCCTTTTTATTGGAGTACTTATCAAGGACAAAAATCGGGCATGTAATGTAGCCATCCGCCTCCTCTTCGGGTGTCAAAATTGTCGTGAAAAATTGATTTTTGATGGCGCCCCATGAAATTTTTTCACCGTTGAAAATAAATTTTCGTTCTTCTCTTTTCCCGAACCCTAAAAATCCGCTGCTCGCTTTAAAATCCCGCAGTTTTATAAAATTTTCTTTTTTCCCATTAAACATTCCGAAATTTAGGTAGTCGCCCATGGCGTCGCTCGCAGTAGCTGGCATGGACCCAAGAAACAAAGATAGGCTGCCAACATTCACAGGGAAGTTGGTATTATTTTCGATGCGGATTTCATGTTTGATAACATATCCATCGGAACTTTTGCTGTCCTGGGGGACCAAGTGATATTGCCTAGTTATGGTATATCCTTCGGGCACGGTCTTTGACAATGTGATGTCGTATTGCCCTATCGAAACACTATCAAATTGTTCGGATTGGAGAAACTTGGTAAATTGTTCATTGCTCGAGCTCAATGACATTGCATTCATGTCACAACCTTCATTAAAAACCACAACATCCGGCCGATCCTGAATCGATTGATATTTTTTTAATGAAGCGGATTTTATCGTACCCCCGCAATCGGAAATCATAATGTCGATGACATCATTTCCCAATGTAAAAATTTTCTCAGCTTTTGTACTTTTTTCCACCGCAATGGCATTTTGCATTCCAATGTCCAAATTCCTAGGAACTTCGATATTTACGGGCTCACCGTGGACAACTTCTGTTTTTTCATCTCCAGGGTTGGTAATTTTGGCTTGGGCTGCTTGGTCGGCAGCATTCTTAAACATCAATACAAATGCACAAATTATCAGTACAATACCAATGAGTTGACTTCTATCTTTCATTAACTTGGAGCAACGATTCTTAGGTGCAAAAAATTTGCAAGAGCAAAATAAACAAGCAACTCTTTTATGCCCTAGAAGGTGTCGTCAAAATCAAGCAAGTAAAAGCATGGTGCAATTGATATGACGCGAATGGCGAAATTGAGAAGACAAAAAAGGTTACTCCAAAAACGGTCTATCATCGAAACCGTCATCGGTAAATTTAAAAACTTCTCCGGCGCTACCTAATCTCGCTTTCGCTCTCATCAAACTGCTTTCTCAGCTATTTGTGCCGGCGTTTTAGCCGTTAATTTCCCTCTTTAATTTCGCCATTCACGTTCTATTTAGTACAGTATACGTCAATTATTGTCTACTACACCTGTTTGGTCGGGGACTTCACTTGCAGTGGTTTCGTTTGTGGTGTCTTTTCGATGGTTTACAATGAGCTTTATAATTGCAAATGTAGCAGAACAACATAAATATAGGCCAGTCATTGTAAAATAATGTGATTTTGCTTTATTTGCCTCATCATCATTAGAAAAGTAGGGTTCATTGGCAAGGAAAGGTTCAAATAGGGCATGTATGTTATCTGCTAACTTATCTTTCAAACATAACTTATCAATGGACACGGAGATGTCTATTATGGTACCCATACCTTTATTTGTTAGCGAATGGAAAGCAAAAAGTAATGCCGTTGACAAACATTTTGTAATGACGCATCCAGCAGGACCGGCCATTGCAAATGTTGCACATAACATGGCATGATATGATATGGCCACTGTTATTTTGAATATATTTTTTAGGGTCGGGCCATCCTTGGTAAACTTTTCATAGTTTAGAAATAATTCCATAATTTCTAATGAGAAATTAACCCATGGGAACGCTTTTGATAGCAACTGCAAGCTTGTTAACTTTGGAACAAAGGCAAGTATTACTTTACACATTGCAGATGTTGATAAAACTAGTTTCTTAAATACAATCTTTTTCTCATCAGCATTATATAAATATGGCATTAGCCAATGAACATGTTTTTCTGGCAAATGGGCATGTTTTTTTGATGAAACGGAAATTATATATTGTGTAAGATTCGAGAATAAACCGATCATATTCCCAGCGTTTTTAAAATTCCAAGCAGATAAAATCATCGCTGTTCCAGTTGCCAAATTACAAATCTTTGAAACCATCTGCTGGACGAATTTAAATGTACTTTCCTTTTGTTCTGGATCATGGGAATTGTCTATTGGCACAGCGACATCCCGTGTTGCTAGAATGGGCCCAGTATGCTGTTCTGGAACAGACGTTATTTTACCAATCATATTCTTTGCAATCTCAATGCTAATGATAGGTGAATTTCGTATCGTTTGCCAAAATTTAAGCGTCAATTGTGTTAAAAATTTACCCTCCATGGTAACATATTATAACATTGTTTTCGTAAAAAAAAATCTATTTTTATAAAATACAAATTTTATACACAATTTACAAAATTTTGCCTGGCAAAATGCATCTCTTGGTGGCAGAAATAGTATCCTGGAAAATCACGTTTTCTTTATAACATTTTTTGCTATCATATTGGCAATGTCCAGGGTAGTCTTTGTTAATTTTGAAGTTATTGCTATGGCAAAGATGAGAAAAAAGCTTCTTAGCTAAAAACTTAATCTATGCAAATCTCAAAATCGTAAGTAATGAAATTTCGAAAAAATTTTTAACCACAGAAGCATACACCTCGTATCATGTGCTTTCGTCCGAGGTTTTGTGATAGAAACCTCGAGTGTCATGCAATGGTTATCGACTTGTCTAGGTAAACATCTTGGATAGCGTTCAATAGGATCACACCATCTTTCATGGAACGTTGAAAAGCCTTTCTTCCGCAGATTAATCCGGATCCTCCGGCCCGTTTATTGATGATGGCCGTTTCAACTGCCTCATGGAAGTCATTATTCCCCGAAGCTCCCCCCGAATTTATCAACCCTGCTCGGCCCATATAGCAATTTGCCAGCTGGTAGCGGGTTAAATCTATGGGATTATTGCTCGTTAATTCCGAATAAACCTTATCGTGAGTTTTTCCAAATTTTAATGCTTTGAAACCTCCATTGTTCGTTGGCAATTTTTGTTTAATTATATCGGCTTCAATCGTTACTCCCAGATGGTTGGCCTGGCCTGTCAGGTCGGCACTTGTGTGGTAATCTTTATCGGCACTGAATGCATTATTCCTTAGGTAACACCAAAGGATGGTCACCATGCCAAGTTCGTGGGCCAACTGAAATGCTTCCGTCGTTTCTTGTATCTGGCGAGTCGATTCTTCTGACCCGAAATAAATCGTAGCCCCAATGGCAGCGGCACCCATATCATATGCCTGTTGAACATGGCCGAAATAAATCTGGTCAAATTTGTTGGGATAGGTTATTAATTCGTTGTGGTTCAATTTTACAACAAATGGTATCTTGTGAGCATATTTTCTAGAAACAATCCCCAGCACTCCCAGTGTGGATGCTACGGCACTGCAACCGCCTTCAATTGCTAATTTTACAATATTTTCGGGGTCAAAATATTCTGGGTTTGGGGCGAAGCTGGCAGCTGCCGAGTGTTCGATCCCTTGGTCTACGGGAAGGATCGAGATGTACCCTGTCCCACCCAGACGTCCCGTATTGCGAATTCGCGACAGGTTATTAAGGACCGGAATCGACCTATCTGATTGTAAAAATACTTCATTGATAAAATCTGGTCCCGGCAGATGCAGTTTAGATTTATCTATTGTTGTACACTTGTGTTGGAGTAAACCTGACCTATCATTTTTTTTAAATTCTTCGATATACTTATTCATAAACATCCCCTAAATTACTACTATTTTTAGAATTTTTGTAAAAAAGACAATGGATTTGTTACGATCCAATGGAATTTTTTCCTTCGAATTAATTTCCATTTTTATTGTTAAAAATTTGACATTAGTAACAATATGAATACAGTCGATGAAGTTTTTTCAAAAATAGGAGGAATAAATGGATATTGATACTAGCGCTAACCCTGTTAATTTTGGTATGCCGGGAGCTTATCACGAATTGCAAGGACAAGCGAGAGAGGTAACATGGAATCCAAGAGCTGTGAGACAAATGCAAGGCATACGAGAACTTGCCAATAGAAATTCAGCTGAATTGGTGGTCGAAGAAAGACCATTGGATGAAAGGGCGGTTACTCTCGTTGTAACTGGTCATATGAATGGAGAGCAATTTGTAGTCGACCAAGTGGAGCCACGAAATCACTTGAATCCTCAGCAAGCAACAATTGTACGCGGATCTAAATATGGCAGGATAGCTTTGGGTATTGGTGGGACGCTATTGGGAATAATATTGTGTGTTCAGGACAATAATGCAGTCGCCTATGGTTCCTGGGCTGCTTCGTTGGCTATGCTTTGGCCATCCATAGAAAGCATGTTGATAGATTGGTGTAAAGCACCTGATCCAGCCCTGAGAGAACAATATGAGGCATAAAATATTTTCACATATTTGGGAGCTATACTGTCCCATGCTGCACTATTAATGTGGCACTCTTGGCTTCCTCCGTCGATTTCCACAACTGCCTTTCCATTACAATCTCCTTCAGAATGTGGGGCCTTTTAGTACGGCATAATACTTTTTTAAACCAAATGCAAAGATTGGTATTCGTGTGGGCATCTAAACAATAAGATGCCAGTTTTAAACTGCGGCCAAACAAAACTCCATGGAATGTTTGAACCAAAGAGATAACGGATTTTGTCTACGAAACTTCAAGTCCTTTTATAGCTACCCTGCGATGTTTGCCGTCCCACTTAACAATTCCATCGATGAGAGCAAATAATGTGTGATCACGCCCGCAACCAACGTTATTTCCAGGATGAATCTTTGTCCCCCGTTGACGCATCAAAATATTTCCAGCACGAACAGCTTCTCCATCATATTTCTTGACCCCAAGCCTTCTGCCCGCACTATCTCGTCCATTTCTGGATGTCCCTTGTCCCTTCTTATGTGCCATAATAAACCTCGCTTAACTTTGGATTGACTCTACCCTAATCACCGATACTTCTTGGCGATGTCCACGTTTACGTTGATACCCCTTGCGGCGCTTCTTTTTGAAAATCATTACCTTTTTGGCGCGCTTGTTTTCTAAAATCTTTACTTTAACGCTAGCTCCTGCGACCAAAGGAGCTCCTATTTTGGTATCATCACCTTCACCGAGTAACAAAATATCACCTATTACCACTTCATCTCCAGCAGAAGAACCAACGTATCGATCAACAAACAAAATGTCACCTTCCTGTACGGCAAACTGTTTGCCCTGTGTCCTAATAACTGCCTTCATATGAATTAAGTGGAATAAATGGACAATAAGCGAAAAATCAAGGTTTTTTTTGCATGTTTATCCTAGAGGGTTGCACCCATCGCACGGCCCAAGCAAAATATGACTCCGAATACCGAAAAAAGGTTGCTCAAAAAACAGTCAATCATCGAAACTTTAATCGCTTAAAATTTATTTTTAATCTATGGTTTTTACACATTTCCTATGATTTCCCTGGTACGTAAGAGTATATCATGGTAATCTTCAATTATTTTTTGACAGTTTTCTATTTTACGTGCATATTGTTGCATTTGCTCTCGAAGGGAATTGCTATAAACGTTAAGGGTCGAGATATTCAAATTAGCGCTACGTACTAATTCTGAAGTCAATCTTGAAACTGACTCTGAAAAAAATGTATTTGCTACGTTTGGACTATTTACATCATCCTCTGGACAAACTAATTTTCCCGCATTACTTTGTGATTCTGTGTGTGGTTGCAGAATAGCTTCTTCTGTCTCCAATCGAACTTCCGTGTTGGGTTGCGTTTCCACTGAGTTACATCTCTCTTCAGGTACTCTTGCCACAAGTTCCGTCGCTGTGGTCTCTGCCTGGTGAATATCAATTTGTATCGGAGAATGGCATTCTGCGCTAAAATCACATGCATTGTCATCGTCGATTTCTTCCCCATCGTACAACGACGAAGAAGGTGGGGGATTCCCAACATATGTAGAACTTCCGTTTGGGACATATTGTGTTGTTGTTGTATTCATACCTATAACCATGATAATTTCTTGGAAGAAAGGGTGAACGTAATTCCGTCAAAAACGTTGTCAATATAAAATAAAAAAATACGAAATTTGTCCGGGAAATGAACAATTGCCACAGGCGCAAAAGATTTGTTTTGCAATTTCAGGTGAAGTTTTACCAAAATTATGCTAGTAGCTTTTGGCCCAGATGACCTTCTGTTTGCTTGGGTTACCGGTAAAAATACATGTTCCGGGAGAGGTTTCCGAGAACGGTAAACATCGAATTGTTATGCCAAGTTCCGATTTCATTTTTTCTTCGATGGCACCGTCACAACACCAATGGGCATATGCAAAGCCTGGATTTTTCTGTTTAAAAAATTCAACAAATTCTTCTTGGGAATTTATGTGCTTTGACTTTTCTTCCCGATATTTTTGAGCACGTTTGAATAACGCTGTATGGATATCTGCTAGTATTTCAGCTGCCGAGCGAATGAATTGCTCAACGGGAATGAATTCCTTTTCCCTGGGAGATTTGTTACGCCTGTAAACGCAGATTGAACCATTCTGCATATCCCGTGGACCAATTTCAATTCGAATGGGAACACCTTTTTTAACCCACTCCCAGGATTTTTCTCCGCCACGAATGTCACGATCGTCGATCTCAACACGCAACTTTTCATTCCCCAGGGTCGTTTGCGACAATTTCGTTTGCAAAGTTTGGCAATATGCAAGGACTTGTTGTTTGGAATCTTCCCTATAAATTGGCAAAATGACGATTTGCGTCGGGGCTATGTGGGGTGGCAAAACGAGGCCATTGTCGTCGGAATGTGCCATGATCAGGCCACCGATTAGTCTTGTGGTTACGCCCCAGGATGTCGTCCATCCAAATTCTTCATGGCCATTTTCATTGGTAAATTTTATGTTCGACGATTTTGCAAAATTTTGGCCGAGAAAATGTGAGGTTCCAGCCTGCAAAGCTTTCCCATCTTGCATCATCGCTTCAAACGTGAACGTCGAAACGGCGCCAGGAAATTTCTCCGATTCTGATTTTTTTCCACAAATCACTGGTATTGCCATGTAATCTTCGGCAAAAGTCCTGTAGCATTCCAGCATATCCAGGGCTTCCTTTTGAGCTTCTTCACTGGTGGCGTGGACAGTATGGCCCTCCTGCCATAGAAATTCCGTCGTGCGCAGAAACATCCTCGTGCGCATTTCCCAGCGAACAACATTCGCCCATTGGTTAATCTTTATCGGCAAATCACGGTAGGATTGTACCCATTTGGCAAACATCTCTCCTATGATCGTTTCGGAGGTCGGACGAACGATCAATGGCTCATCTAGTTCGGAAGTCGGCTTTAGGCCACCTTTCCCATCAGACTGCAAACGGGTATGCGTAACGATCGCACATTCCTTTGCAAAGCCTTCCACATGCGTCGCCTCCTTTTCAAAATACTTCAATGGAATGAAAAGGGGGAAATAGGCATTTTTGTGTCCCGTGGCCTTGAACATTCCATCGAGATATTTTTGAATCAATTCCCAAATGGCATATCCCCAGGGACGGATTACCATGCAGCCTCGAACAGGACTGTTATCGGCCAAATCCGCTGCCCTAATTACCTGCTGATACCATTCTGGAAAATCTTCCTCACGCGTAGGAGATATCGCATTTCTTTCGGATTTATTTTCTCCATTGGATAACTTTTTTTCGTCCATAGATTTCGTGCAAGTTATGAAAATAAATGCAATTTCAGCATGAAAACAACTTTCTAGAATTTTAAATATTCTTTTCCGAAATACTGTACCAAAATAGCCGGGACTTTTACTGAAAAATTACTCTGCAGATTATTTTCCAATATGGCGGCCAGCACCCGTGGGATTGCCAGACCGGATCCGTTAAGGGTGTGAACGTGGTGTACCTTCCCATCGGCTCTGGATCGGAACTTTATTCTAGCACGCCGTGCTTGAAAATCTGTAAAATTGCTGCAGCTGGATACTTCGAGCCAGCGCTTTTGTCCGCCTGACCACACTTCCAAATCATACTGCTTGGAATGGGCAAACCCTATGTCTCCCGTACAAATGGACAATACGCGGTAAGGGATTTCCAATTTTTGTAGGATTCTTTCTGCGTCTGCCCTCAAATTTTCAAGTTCCTGAAAGCTGCTGTCGGGATGAACCCATTTTACCAGTTCGACCTTATCGAATTGATGCAATCTATTCAATCCGCGGACATCTTTCCCCCAGCTTCCCGCTTCACGGCGAAAACATGGCGTATAACCGCAACGGAAAATTGGCAATTCTTCTTCTTCGAAAATTTCATCGCGAAAAAAATTCGTTACCGGAACCTCGGCGGTAGGGATGCAGTAGAGGTTGTCCCCGGCATCGTGGTACATCATCCCTTCCTTGTCTGGCAGCTGGCCAGTTGCCGTAGCACTATCCGGGTTAACCAAAATGGGACACATGAACTCCGTATAACCATTATTTTTCGCCTCATCCAAGAAAAAGCTTAGAAGAGCACGAACAAATCGAGCCATATCGCCAATATAAAATGGAAAGCCTGCGCCGGTTACTTTTACACCCCGTTGAAAATCAATAGCATTCGAAAACCATGGAATTTCATAGTGCGGCATCGCATGGGGCGATATGTCTTCAATGGATCTCCATGTTGCAACCGTTACATTATCCTTTTCTGTTTTTCCAACGGGAACTGATTCATGGGGAATGTTAGGAATAGATAGGTATAACTCTTGCCACTCCCCATCGATTTTCCGAATCTTTGCTTCGGCATCCTTTACCCTCGATGAAAGATTTTTCAAGTCAGCGATAATGTTCAAAAATTCCGTGGATCCCTTTTCTAAAGCTGCCATTTTATCATTTTTTGATTTTTGTTCAGCTCTCAAAACTTCAAATTCAGACACATGGCGCCTCCGTTGGGCATCTACTTCCAGAAATTTACCAACGTCGCACCGAAACTTTTTTTTGCCAACGCCGGATTTTATTCCATCGGGATTTTTTCGCAAACTTTCTAGTGACAACATTACAACTGCTCCCGTAAATGACAAAAAGAGAATAATTGGCTAGCTCGCCAGATGCCTTCCAATTCTACTAGGAAACGACCTTTTGCACAAGCCCTGCTTTTATGGCTTTAACCGCTACCCAAACCCGCTTCACTTGCCCGCTTGGCAATAATACGCGGATATGTTGCAAATTTGGTTTGAACAAACGTTTCGTTCGCTTTACAACGTGCGTACCAATGCCTCCACTCTTCTTAGATTGCCCCCTGCGAATGATGTGGCGTCCTGTGCTACGAGTTTTTCCGGTTATTATACAAATTCTGGCCATGTTTCTCCGACTAGGGTAAACGGCTTAATGGATAAGTAACAAAAATCAAGAATTTTTGTGAAAAATTTATGCGTTGCGAATTTTAATGCCCGTATTTTCGATGGATTAATGGAAAAAACTGCAAAAAACTAGAATTGCCAAAACAATTCTGTACCAGGCAAAAATTACCATCCCATTGCGTGAAATAAAGGAAATCAAAAATTTTATTGCCACCATGGACGATATGCAGGCTACGATGATTCCTAGCAAAAATGTCTTTACGCTAAAATATGAAAATATGACATTAAAGTCTTTTACTAATTCGTAGGTGGTCGCCGCAGATAGCGTTACGAAACCAAGTAGAAAACTATATTCTGCCGCTTCCGACCTGCGCAATCCACACTGGTAGCCGCCAACGATGGTTGCCATTGACCTGCTTGTTCCAGGGATGAAAGCTAAGCATTGCCAAAGGCCGATGGAAAAGCTTTTGGCAAATGTTAGATTGTCAATTTTTCCGTAGCTTTTTACCCGCTTTTTATTGTAGGATTTTTCAATGCGGATCATAATTATGCTGCCAATGATTAGGGCGATGGCAACGGGAAGGGCGTGGTATAATGTCCTTTGCAACCATCCACTTATAAACGGTCCAATTATGGCTACTGGCAGGAATGATGCGACCAAATTGAGCATCAAATTGCGCCCATGATAATTGTGGCCAAACAGACCAAGAAACATGTCAACGAATCTACGCCTGTATAAAAATAATACGGCTAGAATGGATCCAAACTGAATTATTGCAAAATAAGCATTTTTGGCCTGCGCCTTCAAAGCTTTTATGTTGCCAATATCGTCGGATGGCAAAGGCTCTTTGTTCAAAAGAAACTGGTCGACCAATATTAGGTGCCCGGTCGATGAAATTGGTAAAAATTCCGTCGTCCCCTGGGTAATTCCAAGGATGATAGACTCTTTCGTTGTAAAAATATCTTCACCGCAAGAATTGGTTAGAAATGCCATGGTCACGGCAACGGCTAATAAAAATTTTTTCATACTATGGGTGTCAAGAAGTAACAGTTTTCAATTTGTTTATCATTGTTTGCAATGTTTCAACCTCCAAATCATTCGGACTGGTGGCATAGTAATCCACGAGAAAGTTTGCAACTTGCATAAGCCAGTAGACATCATTTTTGGTCAAAGGATTTTCTCCTGACATTGAAGATAGTAAGGTTTCCCATGCAAATTTCTTCATTTCGTCGGTCAATGAACTCGCTTGTAGGACAAAGCAGTATGTGGCGGCAATCTCTATGTGCAAAGATCGGTCAGAAATAGCAACGGAATATAGCCGTTCGAGGATCGCTCTGGCGCGTTCTACAAATAAATCGCTTTTATTTCTCTGGGCGAACATTGCTTTCGCCAGACAAAACTCGGTAAAATAGTACCTCCCATCGAATGGAAAATCTTTTAGCAGTTCCTCATATACCAGTTGCGCATCACTAAATCTTCCGCTCAGTCGCAGTAAATCTGCGAGTTCCAAATGCACCGCATATATGATTTCATGGTTTCCATATTTTGAAATCAAAGTCGACAAATATGTAATTGCTTCATCGTAATGGGTTATGCCAAGCGATTTGCAATACTCGGCGCATCGATAATATGCAAATGGGGAGTATGTGCAATTGGATTCCGCACATAGGCGAAGAACATTGCACGCTTCTGAAACATTGCCAGCTTTGAAAAAATACTCTGCTTCTTCGAAATATGACAACATTGCGACTTCCTGTTCGGCATACTCCGACCTCAGCCGTTTAAATGTTAGAAAGGCAGCATCCTTGTTCTGCGACTTAAATTCGCAAACTCCCTTAATGAATAATGCTTTTCCAACGATTTGGGAAATTTCGGCGGAACTACTTTTAGTCGGAAAGATTTCACAAATATTGGTTGCTGCGATATGGGCTCTCTGATAACTCTGTTTCAAAAACAGCGAGTGCGATTGGAGCAAATAAAATTTTACCAGATAAAATGGGTGAATTTTGTGTGCATACGTATCCAGAAGCATGGATAAATATTCCATGGCCTGCTGCTGGTTATTATTCCGGACGAGGGCATTGATATACAATAATTCTGCATGCCATCGATATTCCGTGAGCAAATTGTGGGATTGGCGAAAATTTTGTAAATGTTGCTCTGCCAATACCAAGTTTTTGGACTTAATATCAGCCTGAATCAGTTGACACAGTATCTTATCATACTTCACATTGCGTACATTTGTCCTTAAAACTTCTTCGTAGACATGGGCAGCGATATCGTAGGCTTCACTTAAATAGAAAGCATTGCCGATCTGTATTGCTATTTCGACCTTTTCTATGCCGTCTGAAACAATATCCCGCATCTTTCCAAGATAGTGGGCAGACATTCTGTAATCTTTCGGTTCCTGTTGCCAGGCCAAATATGCAAGGGCATAATAGATATTTTTGATAAGAATTTCCTTTGGATACTTGAGAACGATTTCTTCAGCTATTCGCTGGGCAACGGCGAGATTTTCAGCATCGATTGCCAATCGGAGTTTGGCAAATAAAATATTACGCATTATGCTTTTTGACACGGCTGGTTGTAGTTTTATATCCGACAACATTTTGATAGCATCCATCCGCTGATTTGTATTTTCTACCAACAGGAGGAGCAACTTTAGCGCCTGTTTTTTTAGTTCGTCGTTGGCCGAAGACAATAGCAATTCTAGGACAGTATTCAGACCACTTGTGGAACATAGGCCATCGGCAATGGCACGATACAGGTAAAACGATTGCAAATTTTGCACATCTAAATTTTTTATGTTCGCGATTTGCGCATCCAATAGCTTCTTTGCTTTTTTCTCATTTCCACTATGAATTAATAGCAGGGCATAGGTTTTTACAAACGGATAGCTGGCTTTTTGCAGTTTATATTTTTTATATGTTGCACGGGTAGTACCGAGAAGATTGTTTATGGCCGTTGAGTGCGTTGGAAATTGCAATAAAAACTGAATTACAAATGCTTGGATGTTGGCGGATTGGTCTACCGATGTGGAATGTTTTTTGGCTTCCTCCAGGTTATTTTCCATTTCTTCAAAGTTGGCAGTCATGGCAAATATAATGCTTTTAATGGCGTGATACCACGCGAGTTCGTTGCCTTCGAAAGTTTTTACGTCCAATTTTAGTAAAATTTTACTTGCCGCCGCAAAATCGTGCTTTAAACAAGCTACAATCGCAACATTTAACAGAAATCTATTTTTAGGTTTTCGGTGGTTGATATCGATATGTGTTAATTTCGAAATTGCATCAAACCGATCCATTGCTTCCGAAAATTCCCCAGAAGCCAGGCAAGATTCCAAAAAGCCTGTATAGGCCACATATTTTTGATCGTTGGATAAATTTTTTACCTTGAGCGCTTCCATGAAAAATTTTTTAGCAAGGGCAAAAACCCCAATTTTATATGCCCCATTTCCACTATTTACCAAAGATTCAAATTCGCCACTAAAATTAATATCTATGGCGATGAAATCGGCTGTCTCTTCAACTTCATTTGCCGGTTTATCCTCCGCCAGACAGATAATTCGATAAAAAATTAATACTACAAATAGGAATAATTTTGGTAAATTTTTCATGCAAGTTTTATTCTACGGTTACAGATTTTGCCAAATTTCTCGGTTTGTCTATGTCACACCCCCGCGCCCTTGCAATGTAGTAGGCAAAAAGCTGCAAGGGAATCGTTGCCAATATGGGCTTAAGAGCATCATGGGTATCGGGGATCACCATTAAATCATCGACGTGGTCGCGTGAAATTTGATATCCATCCGATATCACCGCTATTACTTTGGCATTTCTAGCCTTTGCTTCTTGCATGTTGGAAATATTTTTTTGCCAAATGTCTTTTTGGGTGGCTAGGAAAACGCATGGGCATTGATCTGAGATCAGAGCCATTGGCCCATGTTTCATTTCCGCCGCCGGATATCCTTCCCCGTGAATATATGAAATTTCCTTTAACTTTAGTGCACCTTCGAGGGCTATGGGAAACATCGACTGCCGCCCGAGAAATAGCATATCCTTACAGTGGGCATATTTTTCTGCAACCCGCTGAATTTCATCTTTTTTGTCTAAAATTTGCGAAATCTTTTTTGGCAACTCCAGCAGTGACTGGACAAACTCGCTTCCTTCGTCAAAACTCATATCGTGCAACCGCCCAAATAGCAATGCCAACATGGCAACTATGCACAGCTGTGCCGTGAATGCTTTCGTCGATGCAACTCCAATCTCCGGGCCAGAGTGCTGGTAAATTCCGCCTTCCGATTCCCTGGCTATGGTGGAACCTACCATATTCGTTATGGCTAACGTTCTGTACCCCTTGCGTTTGGATTCCTGCAATGCCGCAAGGGAATCTAGGGTTTCGCCGGATTGGCTGACAATGAAAACGAGGGTATTTTTATCCAAGGGAATGTTACCATAGCGAAATTCCGAAGAGTATGCAACTTCGACCGGAATCCTTGCATATTTTTCTATCAGATACTCGGCAACTAGGCAAGCATGCCATGCCGTTCCACAGGCACAAAATAAAATTCTATCGATCTGCCGTAATTCACGTGGCAACAGCTGTAACCCTCCAAATTTTGCCGTACTCAGGTCATCCGAAAACCTTCCTCGCATGGCATTTTCTATGGACATCGGTTGTTCGCAAATTTCCTTTAGCATAAAATGTTCGTATTCTCCGCAGGAAACATCCTCGATCTGCCAGTCCAATTCACATCTTACGGCATCGATTGTTTCGTTTTTCATCGTCGTGATTGAAAAATCTGAACGTGTGATGAGAGCGAGCTCCCCATCGTTCAAATAGACAACGTCCTTCGTATACGCGACGAAAGCACTCGCATCACTCGCAACGAACATCTCATCTTTCCCTATCCCTATTATTAGGGGAGAGCTTTTTCTTGCAATTACAATTTCCCCGGGATTATTTTTGCAAAGGACAGCGATTCCATATGTCCCCCTGACGTGCAGCAGTGCTTTTTGCACACTGCTAAGAAATCTATTTTTCGAATCAGGTTCTTTCTTAAAATGATATTCGATCAAATTTACCAAAACTTCCGTATCCGTTTCAGAATAGAATTTATATCCCTGCTTCGCCAGGTAATGCTTTATCGACTCATAGTTTTCTATTACCCCATTGTGCACAACCGCAAAAAGCCCATAAAAACTCGTATGCGGATGGGCATTTTTTATGGAAACCTTCCCGTGCGTTGCCCACCTCGTATGGCCAATCCCCATATTGCCGAAATTCATCGAAGGTTCTATGGCATTTGAAAGATTTTTGACCCTTCCCAGTTGCTTTACCGTGGTAAATTCTCCATCCTTTAATCCAACTATACCGGCGGAATCATATCCTCGGTACTCCAGCCTTTCGAGGCCATCGAGTAGAATTTGAGCGACATCTTTTCCTCCAACGTAACCTATGATACTACACATAACAAAACTTATACTCGCCATGGTAGATACTTTTGCGAGAAAAATTTTCAGGCGTATGGCAGACGACGGAATATGTTACAAGTAACGATATTATCGACCTTCATTGCCTAGCATTTTAACCTGCTAAAGTCGCCGATGTTAAATATTAAACGAATCGGCATAAAAATTTTGCAATTTCATGAAATTTTTCGAAAATCCCCGTTAAAAACTGACACAAAAGTGTTGGTGCAATGGTATACAATTAACAATTGGAATTATATGAATAAAATACAAAACATGCATGGAAGACGGGCTCTAGGTCGAGTATCTGCTATGGAATCAGGTTTCCCAGAGCCAGACTTTAGTTACTTTGATGGGAGGGAAGTTCAATGTGTTGATCCGTTTGATGGTTTACAAATCACAGTACGCATGAAAAATGGCCAGGAGAAACTTATAAATTTCAGGCAACTTTTAGCCCAACGGAGAGTTATTAGTCTCTTTTTAGAAGCAGTAGAATATAATACGACTACAGATCGCGCTCGTATTCACCCACCCATCCAAAGCTTCCACCCAAATTTTAATTTTCCTACTTCATTTTGGACCCTAGCTCCTTTACATGTTCAAGTTGCAGAAGGAAAAATGCGGAAAAACATGGGCATAGATATCAACATACTATATGTATTGCTCATGACTTATCCAAATATTATTGGTGAAATTCTTGAGATTTACCCAAATATTATTGGTGAAGTTCTTGAAGGCCAATGCTAATCATGCTATACAATATGTGTAATGTCCTTTTTGTGTAAAGAAAACACTAACGTTTCCTTTGCATAAAAGGATGAAGGTAGTATCGCGTTGAGAAAGCGGAAGCGGGAAAATGTTTTCATAAATCCTTCATGAAGATTTTGTATTTTTTCTCTCCAATTTTGAGATTCGCGCTATTTGAGTGGTGAAATTTTTATTGCCTTTAAACTTAAATATTTTTTGATGCAAAGAAGATTGTGCTCAGGTGGTGGAATCGGTAGACACGCACGCTTGAGGGGCGTGTGCCTATGGTGTATGGGTTCGAATCCCGTTCTGAGCACAGTATGTCGAGCTCGGGGCGTAGTTCAATCTGGCAGAGCGCTTGCTTTGGGAGCAAGTTGTTGTCGGTTCGAGTCCGGCCGCCCCGACCATAAACATGCGAATGGCGAAACTCAAAATGAAAATTCGGAAAACCGAAGCAAGTCCTGTTAAAATTAAGGAATTGGAAACATTGAGCATGTTTTATTATTTGCTTCACAAAGGAAGAATAATTCGGCATTTTCGAAAAAAACGATCGCCAAGATCATCCGTCTACGCCATTGCAAAACGCCTTCAAATCCTTACATCCACTCAGATTGAACCGTATTGGATCACCAGAATTTCACTCATACACAGGCCACACTTCCTACCTTTCTCTCTTCCTTATCTTATCTGTTTTTTCTTGCAAAGATCTTTTCATACTTCCCCCTAAGATTTTTTCTTTTTTTGTTCTCCTATAAAATATTTTCGGCAAACATTTTTTGGCAATATTTTGGCAATAACTTTTTCTTGACACTTCGGTTTTCTTTGCCCAAATCGCCAGCCAGGCCCGTATTTATGCGGCTTCTATTGCTGGCGCCCCCACCCAGACTCGAACTGAGATTAACGGTTTAGGAAACCGCGGTTCTATCCTTTGAACTATGAGGACAAAATATCTAAAAACACGATTTATGATGTCACCATTGCGATATCGGTGCATTTGTAAAGCTTCAAGTATAAGATTCTTTCTCTAATGAATTTTATCAAAAAAGTATAACGCATTTTACGATATGCTATAGTACGCTAGATAGAAATAGTCCCATAATTAAGGTTAAGAGCGAGAGAAAGTCTGTCATAAAAATCGGAAGTATGACGCCAAAGGGATGAGAGTTTATTCTGATCCAAGCCCGGTAATGCTCGATATGGTTAAGATCCGGCGAATAGAATGGCAGATAGCTTATTTCTTTCGCCTCAACTGTTAAATTTTTGCGCCTATGTTAACAAATCACAACTTTTAGAAGAAACATGTGGTATTTTCGTAAAAAAATTGACATTTTCATTAAAACATGTAAATTTTATGTGATTTAAGGAGGTTATTTTTATGGACACAACACCACGGGTAGACGGACATACAAGTTTGCCATCAGACACTAGAACAAACTCCGGTGTATCTTCCCTAGATCCAACAGTTGTTAACCTTTTAAGGAATAACTTTGGTTTTAGTCTGGGTGCCAAAAATTTGGATAGCCATTCGGCCGATGCTTCGGGTCCCCAGGGGAGTAGATCTGCACCTGCGCAAAAAAGTGAATTCCAAAGCTTGATTGAAGAGGCAAAAAAATATGAAGGTAGACAAATAGGAAATTTTAACATTGAGGTTGCAAAACAAGATTTTAGTCAAATTAGCAACAAATCTGATTTTTTTAGGGCCGCTTTTAGAGCCATTGCATTGCCTGGGAATGAAGCCGAGGTTGCCAATAATATAAAACATTTGCTAAGATTGAGCCAGGGAAATATCACAATTGAATTAATTATCGATGAATTCAAAAATATAGGTGACGTTGATCGCAGAATTGAATTTCTTGACAAACTGAAAGTAAATTTGAGCGGGGAAGAAAAAACCGAATTTAAAGATTTTTTAACGGGAGCCCTAGACGGTGTGGCAGATCAAATAGCGGATGAATTTGAAAAGAGCCAAAACAAAGACAAAGCTGCATTGTTTGAGAAGTTGAAAAGTGTGGATTTGCTAAAAATCGCTCTGCTTGCGGAAGAAAAGGTTGGCGTACCATTCCTAGCTAGGTTGATAAATGACAATAAATTGCCAAGCCTTGAACTGGCAGAATTGGATCTCCAAACCCTACAACAGCTTGATTTTGCAAAATTATTGCAAGAAAAACTAGCAGAACTGGTCGTAGATTTGATTTCTTCTGATCCACCTCAATCAGATAAATTACTGCAATTAATAGACGACCAAAAAATACTATTAGATGTTTTCCGTGCTTTGCCAGAACTGTCTCTAGATCAATCTATTAAGATTGTATGTATATTGCTTGAGCATGGAGCGGATGGAGTGAACTGTCTAGTTGGCTTAATTAATGACAAAAAATTGCCATTAGATGTTTTTCCTGCTTTGCCAGTACTGTCTCAAAGTCAATCTATTAATATTGTATGTGTATTGCTTAAGTGTGGTTCGGAAGGGTTGAACTATCTAGCAGACTTAATTAATAATGGCAAGTTGCCAAATCTTTCCATGGGGGATTCTTCCGCATCAAAAAAATTTAACTGTTACCTTCTTGCGAGAGGTCAATCTGGCCTAGCCGTGGTAAAAGCTTTGATTGGGAAAGGCAAATTGGATCCGAAACAATTTAAAGAGCAGGATGCCAAAGAGTTTGCTGGGGCACTGTTTATGAATGGTTCATCCGGCGCAGACTATGCAATAGACTTAATTAATATGAGTATGTTGCCAAATTTTTCCCTAGTGGATTCTTCCGAATCGAAAAAGTTTGCCCGTTACTTTCTTTCGCAAGGTGCCCCTGGTCTGGGTGCGATAAAAACTTTGGTTGAGGAAAAGAAATTGGATCCGACAAAATTCTCGCCTGAGGATGCCAAAGAGTTTGTCGATGCACTGTTTATGAATGGTTCATCCGGCGCAGACTATGCAATAGACTTAATTAATATGAGTATGTTGCCAAATCTTGCATCACAGGACGCAGTAAGTGCACATGTTAGTATGTTGCAAACACTACAGTCAACGCTCAAAGGTGGGATCACAAAAGCATTTCCCGGTGGAACACGGGCCAGAGACCTAACTCTGGCAAAAGCTCGTGGAATTTGGCCAACGATTGCGAATGAAGTAGCAGCGAGCTGTTTTGGCACAAACGGCGAGGTTGATATCGATAAACTCAAAGGATGGACGGTTTTACTCGGGGATGAAGAAATTTTTAAAACTGAACCATATTGCCTCATCCCTCACGCAGAGCTCATGCGCTCGCAAATGTATACGGCATGCGAAAGCCTTTTGAATAACAAAAACAAAGAGAGGGACTTGTTAAATGCTGCGAAGGGGATCCGTGTTGGGCAACATGGGCGAGCCATTTTAGACACCATGTCAAATGGCAGGACTCAATCCCTAACTCCTCCCGTAGCCATATTGTCTTCCCTGTTCACTCCCCATAGACAAAAGTCTTTACCGACATGCACAATAAATT
>JAISRG010000044.1 GCA_031273725.1 Puniceicoccales bacterium | reverse complement strand
TCCGGTAACCCAACAGCCAATCCGGAAGCTTCTATTTCCGTACGTGGCCAGTTTCGAGACAGATTGTCAGAAAAAGGGGTGTTCGCCTGTAAAATTGCATTACAAAAATCCTCCTGCCTACTGTGATTACAGCCCCAGCCATCCCGAATAATCAAAACAGTAGGAATTACATCGCTTGCCATGGCATTTTATGGTGACCATTTTATGAAGTTATTCAATCCAATTCGTAATCATATGTAAAACATCTTGATGACGACGTTACATGAAATATTATTCTTGCAAAGAGACAAAATAAGCATTTTATTGCGCATCGAACAATTTCACCGTGGATGACGCTATACTGCAATCGATTGAGACAAATAACATCACAACTCAGACCGACCTTATGCTGAGGTTGCGATCTATGGGCCATGTTGTGGCGCAGGCAACACTATCTCGCAGGTTGAAAAAATTGCGCATTTTCAAAATATCCGGCAGGTACAGCATTCCAAATGATGCCAGTGCAGATGTTCCAACTATCCTGGACATGAAGGTTTCGGATTTCGGATTGATTGTTTTGCGTACGCTACCCGGTGGTGCCAGTGGACTGGCCTATTCTATCGACCAGAAATACATTTTCAACGTTGCCGGCAATGGTAAAAACGTTCCAATTTTGGGAACCATTGCCGGTGATGATACGGTGCTTGTCTTGGTACGTCGCAAAGACGATGTGGAATGCGTTCTGTCTGCATTGCGTAGTGAATTCTTTCCGTCGCAACGTATTCCGCGGAGAAATGTGTCCTCCTCGACCCTGGGTAGACAGAAAGTATAAAACTTCTCGCTACGATTTCCCGTATAATGTTCTGAGATATCCGATTGGATCTTTTAAATCTTTAACAACCATATGCGCAATAATCTGGCCATTTTTAATCAGAAAAATCCTGTCAGCTATGCGCGTTAAAAAATCCAAATCATGGGATGCAATAATCATTGCCGTTTGTTTTGAGCAAACCGATTTCAATAAATCAACCACTTCGCCCATTGTTGCGATATCCAGTCCGGATGTCGGTTCATCACAAAGCAACAAATCCGGCTGCAGCATGAGGCTGCGGGCAAGTGCGACGCGTTGCTTTTGCCCCCCAGAGAGATTGCCAGGATACCGCTCTACCAGGGATTCGATGTCTAGCTTTTTCAGTAATCCATGCGCCAGCTCTTCTAGTTCATATATCGATTTATTTTTTTCCAATTTCGCAGCATACAGAATGTTTTGCCAGACCGTCATATGCGGAAATAATTGGAAATCTTGGAACATAAATCCTATTTTGCTATCACACAAAATTTGCCCAGAATCGACAGTATTCAACCCTTGTATGCAGCGCAAAAGAGTGGATTTTCCACCACCGGATGGGCCCGCAATGCCAACAATACTTTCGGGTACAATTTCCATGCTGATGTCTTTCAAGACTACATTGCCGGCAAATGACTTAGAAATATTTTTTATGCTAAGCATGGTGTATTTTTTTCTCCAGTTTTTTTGCCAAAAATTCCACGAGTACCGCAAGAATGTAGTATAAAAATCCAGCGATGCATAGAGGAGCAAAGTACGTAAATTGCTCGGCTGCAAGCATTTGAGATTTTCGCATAATATCCGCTCCGCCGATCGTGGCTATCAGGGCTGTTTCCTTGAGAAGAGTTATGATTTCATTGGTGAAAGCCGGCAAAATGTTTGCCAATACCTGCGGTAAAATTATGTCTTTCCACGTATAAAATGTCGAAATTTTTAACGTTTCCGCTGCCTCGAATTGTCCCTTTGGAACACTATCTACTCCGGCCCGCAATATTTCAGCCATATAGGCCGAATTGTTTAGGGCAAAGGCGATTATGCCGGCTTCCAGCACAGTAAATTTGATACCAAGTATTCCCGGTGACGCGAAATATATCAGGCTCAATTGCAGTATTAGTGGCGTTCCTCGAATTATGGAAATGTATGGATTTATTAACCAAGTTCCGAGATTTTTACGTTTCAGAATGACCAAAATTATGCTCAGCGGCACCCCGATCGACAGCCCGCCGAACAACAATTCGAGAGTAACTTTGGCGCCACTTCCTATGAATGTCCAATCAACAAAATTCATCGAATTTTCCATTTCTTTGCTAACTTTTCCAATGTCCCATCGGCAGTAAATTTGTGCAAAATCTGGTTAATTTGTCCGCATAGAGGTGAATTCTTCCTGAATGCAATTCCGTAGCCATCACCGGATTTTACCAAAAACGAGCACCCCAGTTGATTGTTTTTTTCGCAAAAAATCTGGGCTTGGAACCCGTCCATGAGCACCGCATCCATCAAGCCCGCTTTTACAGCTTCAATTGCCTGATTATTGTTGTCCATTGCCGTAATCTCGGAAGATTTGGCATTTTCTCGGAGCCAAAATTCCATGGTGGTTCCCAGCTGGCAGGCAATCTTCTTTCCTCTCAAATCACCATCATCCTTGACTGGATGTTTGCGATCGAATACAAGAAACATCTCTTCAAAGAAGTATTGCTGTGAAAAGTCGTATTGAGCACTGCGCTTCTCTGTAACGGCAATTGTGGAAATCGCCGCGTCGATGGTCCCGTTTTGTAACGATGGTAAAACCGAGCTGAAGCTCATATCATGGAAGACGGCTTTTTTCCCAAGCTCGTCGGCAATACAGCTCGCAAGGTCAATGTCAAATCCGATAATCTTATCCATAGACTTATACTCAAATGGTGGATAATCAGCAGAAGTCCCAAAATGAATTTCGTCGGTTGATTTTTTTTCATGGCAGCCGACTTGCGCACACAAAGCTAATATGATGGCGAATAATTTAATAAAATTTTTCATGCTTTATACCGAAGAAAAATGAAAATATATTCAATTGTCAACCAAATAATGAATTTTTATTCAAAACAAGGCACTTACTGGCAAACTGCCGGAGCAAAAAAATGAAGATATTTGCACATCTTCTCATGTTTATTCCTTGTTTGTGTCAGTTGGATGTTTCGCAATGTTCATTGAAAAACTTTTCAAATCACCGGGACCTTGCTATGGCCATTCCTCAAAATCAAGGAATGGCCGCCATATTACCACATCCACGACCAATCTACGAAAATTTCCTCTTCCCTTTGATTTTGCAAGGGCGAAAAGGAACCACTTCCGGCTAGTGCAGTATCCTTGCTTGATTTTGACGTCACCCTCTAGAAAAGTGGATACAAAATCTTCATGAAATCTGAAAAGTCTGGATTCGCAAGTGTCCCTTTTATATTAAATTTTGGCCCTTCCATGTATTTCGAATTTTTTGGTTTACTCGTTACAAGCCCCAATCGGGCAAATGCCTCACCAAATTTTCCTGCAGCATCTATTTTAACGTCAACGGAAAGAGGAGAATTATAGAAGTGTCTCTTCGTGTGAGGAATTGACCCATAGGCTCTGATGTGGACTGTCGGACCAATTATGTTTAGGCTATCCATGAAAATATCTAAATTTTTATTGCGATTGATATGAATTTGTATCGTGTCATAATGTAGCTGTTGAAATTCTTCGATTATGGCATTAGCATTGGCAGCCGTATTATTCATCTGTGACAAAATGGAAGTTGTGAGCTCAAAAGCACCAAGGATAGCCCTATTCTTTAGGTCCAGGTAATTAGCCAAGTGTAGAACGCCATTGGAACATCCAACGTTTATTGTTCCTTGCCCAGAGGTTATCGTTGTTAATACGTCGGGCCCCTCCGCCGAAAGCTGCACGTTAATCTTCCCTGATCCTTCCATTATGGCTTCCTTGGAAGGATTTACCTTTTTGCAAATTTTTCCAATATCCTTCATGTAAAAAGTACTACTGAAGGCGAAATTATAGGGATTTTGCGTTTTATCTTTGAAATATTCTAGTGTGGCATTCGAGCTAAATGGTGATTCTGCCAGTAGAAAATTGAAAGTTCTTAAATCAATCTTGTCTTTTAACATGTAACATAAACATTCAACATCATCGAGAACTACCTCCTTTGGTAGAAATAGTTTTTTTATGCTCACAAGGCACTCACCATTACCTTTTATTAATTTTTCTATCCATTCAAGTTGTGACGATTTTGGTTCTTGTTGGATGGATATGTCGTTCTGTCCGACAACATTAGTTCTGTATTTTGCTTTGGCGGATAATAAATCATTGTTTGCAGAAAACATACTGGCTGGAACTTTTACAATGTTTATCAAGTCCGGAATGGAGAGTGCATCACCTTTCAGATCAAACTTCAAGGTTGATTCAGCCGGTGTATTGCTTTCGTGAGTCGTATTGGCTGTCAAAAATACCGATGTCTCGTGTTGGCCAACGACGTTTAGCGTCATGTTCGATTTAATGTCATCGTTGTCATGTGTGAAATCCATTGTCAACTTGCTATTTATCGGGATCGAATGGTCATCTAGTGCAAAGGATTTAAGATTTAAGTCGCCTTGGACCGTGGTTGAATCCAATTTTTGTGTAAAATTTACATATCCCGAACAAATTCCCGATTTGATTGGAGTTTCTGCGGCAAGCCATGAAATTTGAGCCAGTCGATTCAGTTGACAAACCATGTAACAATCCAATGCATTAAGTTGTTTACCATCGGCAAAAGAGAAATTGACGTTTCCAGCTACAATTTCGTCTCCACTGGTTCCGTTTATGGCTATATCGTTAAGTGCTAATTGTATCGTCTTGCCAAGATTTAAATCTACCTGGCAAGAAATATTCGCCTTTTCGATGTATTTTTTAGAATTTTTGGCAACGGTTAAATCACCAAACTGTAACAGTGACCCTTTGCTGGATTTTATCATCCAACGGCCATCCGCAGATGAAATGTCAATTTGCCCCGAAATGGCAGTATCAACCCTCCATGTCGACTTGGCTGTCGAAAATATTTTCGGGTTAAATTTTTCAATCGTTAGCCTGCATAAATTTGTCCCGGAATCGAAAATATTTTTCGGAGCCAAATACCCAGCGTTTTTATCCCAAACAACTATCGGGTTTGTAGAGGAAAGAGCAATGTTCCAGGATTTGTCTTCGCTGTTACAAACTGCTTCCATCGAATTTATCGCCAATGTTCCATTTGTCATTTTCAATACCATTCCTCCGGATATCGACAGACTAGACTTCAACGACGGGCAGTAAATTTTTGCGAATTTTTTACCAAAAATGCACCCGCCATTACCTTTCAGCAATCCACTCCAATTCTGAAATTCAAATTCCCCACTCCACCGCGTATTAAACGTGATTGGTGGAAAAATTGACGGATCAAGTCCCTTGGTATTAAAAAAATTCTCGCATTCGATGAATAACTTTTGTTGGTCCTTTTGATGTTTTATCTCTACATTGCATACAACCTCTTTCCCATGATCACTATCTATGCGCAAATTGTATAAATTTTCAGAAGGCGCTACTTTGTAAATCGAAACTATGTCGTACATCTTTTTTTGTTCTTTTGCCGGATTAAACAATTCACAATTGCACTTGAAATCTATGTCGTCAATCGAGGCATTTTGCGATTGAAAGATTTTAGCCTTACCATTAAAATTTAACTTCGTAGGTGTCGTTTTTCCAATTGCTACGTCGGAAGTAACATCAATGACCGCCACTCCCGATGGAGAAAAGCCACCACCATCTAAAGTGACATCGGCAATGAGAGATTCATCGATACTCAGCAATCCATTAATTTTTATGTGATCGATGGTAGTTTTTATCGGAAATTTCGGAGACTTTACAAAGTCGACTATACCTTGAAGTTTAGCAAATTGATTTTTCAAATTTTCATATTCTACCTGATTGTGTATTGACACCTTAATTCCTTTTTTTGTTGCTGCTTCAGCCCTTGTATAGCCTATGAACACACCGTTGGCAGATACATCTTTGATCTTCAGTTCGTGTAAAAATATTAAATCTCTAAGCGACCACACCACATCAAAATCAGCCACTCCGAAGTTGGTATCTTTAAATGAAAAAGCCAACTTTCGTATCTTAGCAGTATTTGTCCCTATGGATACGGTATCAACATAGACTTCGCTGAAATGTCGATTTAAATAGCGTTTTACCATATACTTCTGCACATATGGAATCCTTACGCTTAGGATTCCAAGAACCATCACTGTTAGTACCAAAAATAAAAAATTAAGCTTTTTCATAAAAAAATAATCAAATTTTTAGGATAAACCATGTATTACATTTTTCAAATTTTCCAATGTTATACCGAAACTATTCATCAAATCCACCGGCTGGCCACTATATCCGAAAGCATCTACGCCTATGACCACACCATCTGGGCCGACATATTTGTACCATGGCATCGAAATTCCGGCTTCCATGGCAATTCTTTTGGTGCAGTTACTTGGTAATATCATATTCTTATATTCATTCGACTGGCGCTCGAAGGCCTCCATGCAAGGAACTGAAACCACCCGTGTGCCATCGAACGATGTGGCCGCTTGCATAGCCAAATTAAGTTCGCTGCCAGATGCTAGCACTATGCGTTTCAACTCTCCTATTTCAGCATATGCGACGTAGGCCCCCATCTGCACACCATTTCTCCGTTGGGCGACATTTATTTGCCCAAGGGTTGGAAGTTCTTGCCTAGACAAAATCAATGCCGTTGGCCGATTCACGTTTGCAATGGCTAATTTCCAGGCCCCTATCGTTTCTTCATAGTCCGCTGGGCGCACCACATCCAAATTGGGAATACACCTCAATGATGCAAGGGTCTCTACGGGTTGGTGAGTTGGGCCATCTTCTCCAACTGCTATCGAATCATGGGTAAAAATAAAAATTTGTCCAAGTTTTGCCAATGCTGCAACGCGTATGGCAGCACGCATGTAGTCGGAAAAGACTAAAAAAGTTGAACAGGACGGACGAAATATTCCCTCATAGGCCACTCCATTCATAATTGCCGCCATGGCATGTTCTCGGACCCCAAAATAGATATTGCGCCCCCGTAAATTTTCCGGCGAAAAGTCACCACCATCCTTCATGTAATTCCCTGCCGAAATAAATAGGTCTGCACTTCCCGTGATGATCGATTCGTCATATTTCGCAATGACTTGTAAAATCTCCCCTGCCGCTACGCGCGTTGACATTTTATCTCGGCTTGATTGTTCAATGGAATCCAAAGTGTCTGTCGCAGATGTCGGGTAACCTTTTAGCAATGTTTGCGCCAGGTCCGGATTTTCTTCCTGCCAGGTCTTGAATATGTCTAACCATGCCGAGTGCTCTTTTTTACACTCCAATTTTCTATGGGCGAAAAATCTTTTTGTGGCTTCGGAGACAAAAAATTTAGTGGGCGGTATTCCAATTTTTTGTTTGGCTATGCCAATAAATTTTATTCCCGCAGTTCCATGAGCCTGGCTTATTCCCGCGATTTCATCGATTCCAAAGCCAATGATGGTTTTAGCAATTATTAGTTTTGGACATTGGGACTTGGAAAATTTTACGCGATTAAATGTTTCCATAAAATCATTCAAATCATTGCCATTGGTCTGAACTACTTCAAAACCATAGGCTTCGAACCTTTTGGCGATGTCTTCACTCTGAGACTTTTGCAGTGAGGCATCAAGTGTCACATCGTTTGAATCGAAAATCAATATCAAATTGTCCAATTTCCAATGGCCTGCAATGGAACATGCTTCTGCCGCGATACCCTCCTGCAAACATCCATCGCCGCACAGGCAGACGACAAAATTATCAAAAATTTTGTATTTTGCCGTGTTGAATCGCACCGCTTGTTTTTTGCATGACAGGGCAATTCCAACCGCATTTGCCACGCCCTGGCCCAGTGGTCCGGTTGTACATTCTACGGCGAGATTTTTGTTAAATTCTGGATGTCCATGGGTTATGCTGCCCGATTTTCTAAAATTCTTTATGTCTTCGAGGGAAATACCGTAGCCTGCCAAATGCAGCCATACGTACAAAAATATACTCCCGTGTCCCGCCGACAAAATAAATCGATCCCGATTCATCCATGTTGGACTGTCCGGGTAGAACCGAAGGAGTTTCCCAAACAAAGCAGCACCGATTTCGGCACACCCCATCGGCATCCCCAGGTGCCCCGAATTTGCCGCCTCGACCGCATCCATGAATAATCCCCTGGCATCATTTATGGCTGATAGCAGCCCTTCATTTTGCTGAAAATTATTTTTTCCATCCATAAGCCCGGAAAGTGATATTTGGTCTAAAATTTGCAAGCGAAAATATGGGTGTTAACTGTAATAAAGTTACGACCGATAATCGTGCGACTTAGAATGCAATTTGAGTCAAAATTTCAATAAAGTTTTGATATTTAAATTGATATGACTGGCATTGGTAGAAAATTTTTGTAGGGTAACGGAATTCATGATGCAGGAATTGTCAGAATTTTTATCGATGGCCAATGAAATCGGCGGTCGCATTGAAACCCTGTCAGCATTTTTGAACATCGACAACGTAAAACGCGAAATTGGCAAACTTGAAGAGACCATGAGTGCCCCTGATTTTTGGAACAATCAGCTCCTGGCCAAAGAAACGGGTAGCAAATTGCACGCCCTTAAACAAAAATTAGCAAATATTGAAGGTTTAAAAAAGGTAGCAGATGAGATCAACATTTTGCTTGAATTTGCATCATCCGAACAGGAAAACGTAGAATATTTATCGGAAGCAACTACGCTCATTGAAAAAATCTCAGCGGACCTGAATAGGCTGGAACTGGCATCGTATCTAAGTGGCAAGCATGACCATTGCAATGCGATCCTTAGCATACATGCCGGTGCAGGGGGCACTGAATCATGTGACTGGGCTGACATGATTTTACGCATGTATACGCGCTGGGCAGAGCGTAACAATTTTGAAACGGAAATTCAAGATATTCAACCGGGGGAGGAAGCCGGAATCAATAGCGTTACCATTAGAATCATCGGTGAAAATGCATACGGATACATAAAGTCTGAACGGGGCGTCCACAGGTTGGTGCGCATCAGCCCATTCGATGCCAACAAACGCCGGCATACTTCCTTTTGTTCCGTTGATGTGATCGCCGAGATTGAAGATGATGAGGGTATAAAGATCGACGATGCTGACCTGAAGATCGACACCTATCGTTCCAGCGGAAAAGGCGGCCAGCATGTAAATAAGACGGAATCTGCCATTCGAATAACCCATATGCCAACTGGTATCGTTGTCACATGCCAGAATGAACGTTCCCAACATAAAAATAAGGAATTTGCCATGAAAAACTTGCGATCCCGCCTATATGAAAAGATGGAAGATGAAAAACGATCAGCCATGGAAAAATTCTATGGGCCCAAGGGAGAAATTGGCTGGGGCTACCAAATTCGCAGCTATGTTTGCCAACCCTACCAAATGGTAAAAGATCTGCGCACTGGTACTGAAACGGGCAATATACAGGAAGTGATGGATGGCAACATTGA
>JAISRG010000024.1 GCA_031273725.1 Puniceicoccales bacterium | reverse complement strand
AAATTAAAAAAAATTTTCACGCGAATGACGAAATTGAGGAGACAAAAAAAGAAAAAATCTCAGGTGAAAGCCTGAAAAACCAGGCCCTAGGAAAAATTACTAAGATATCAAGTAATATGCTTGGCCGGAAAAGAAATTAAAGTCATCGGAGAAAGAAGCGGAAATGTCGGTTGTCAACTGCTCTATCTGCCTCCCTATTCGCCGGACCTCAACTCCATCGAGCACTACTGGGCTTGGCTCAAATAAACTCTCCTATCTTTGGCGTCATGTTGCCAATTTTTATGACAGACTTTCTTTCGCTCTCAATCTTAATTATGGGACTATCTCTATCTAGTACACTATAATCCAGTCCTCCACGGCTTTCTCAAACTCTGAATGGCCGCCATATTACCATTTCAGCGACCAATCTACGGAAATTTTCTCTTCCATCTAATTTTGTAAGTGAGTAAGGTATAACCCAGTCAATCGCTTTGTTCTTTCCTTATTTTGAATCGCTATGGAGTATGCCCTGGGATCTCCAACGAGGAACACCTTATTTTTCCCGCGTGTAATGGCGGTATATAAAAGGTTTCGCTGTAACATTATGTAATGTTGTTTTAGCAGTGCAATTATTACGATGGGAAATTCACTGCCCTGCGATTTGTGAATGCTTATGGCATAGGCTAAATGGATATCCGACAGGTTTCCTTTGTTTAGGGCCACAACTTCATCTCCGAATTTTGCCGTTGCCGTGTGATCATCATCGTTTAAATGGGTTATATTGCCGAGGTCTCCGTTGAAAATATTCTTTTCGTAATTATTTCTTATTTGAATAATTTTGTCCATGATCCTAAATTGTGTCCAGGGGACGCCATATTCCCTTGGGATGAAGATATTTTGCAAAGTGATGTTCAAATTTTCTGTTCCGATTATTCCCTGGTGTACGGGGACTAAAATTTGCACATCGTTGATTGGGTCAACATTATACCACATTGGTAAATATTTTTGGCATAGAAGTGTTATCTTTTCCAAACAGACTTCCGGGGTCTCAGCATTTATGAAATGAAAGTCGCGGCATGGGTTAATATCGCCGAAGGAATACATTACTTCTGGACAATCTTCGACCGCATGGATGATATTGTGTGCCACGGAAACGATTTCACTGCAAGCTTCCTGGCGAAAGATTCTATTCAGCCGCGTAACATGGAATTTTCCAGATTTTATGATATCTCCCAGTACATTCCCAGGTCCCACGGAAGGCAATTGGTCGATGTCGCCGACAAGCAAGACATGGGCAGTGGTTGGAAGTGCCCTAAACAGTGACGCAGCGAGAAAGACATCAACCATGCTAACCTCATCTACTACTATAAAATCCAACTTGAGCGGCATGGATTCATCGTGCAAAAATGTGCGTTCGCCGGGCTTATATTGCAGCAATCTGTGAATTGTTTTGGCAGGCTTTCCGGTGGTTTCGGAAATTTTTTGGGCAGCACGTCCCGTGGGGGCGCAGAGGACAATGTTTGCCTTTTTGGCGGAAAGTATTGTTACGAGCGAGCGAAGGATGGTTGTTTTTCCCGTCCCGGGCCCTCCGGTCAAAATCGATATTTTGTTGGTTAATGCGGCTTCGATGGCAGCAATTTGCTCCGGCGCAAACGCTAAGCTTTCACGCTTTTGCACCCAATCGATCGCTTTTTCTGTCCAGATATCCGGCAACGTCGAACTTTTATCGAAAAGTATATTTTGCAGGCATCTTGCTATGACATCTTCCGTATTTTTTAGCGATGATTTTTGTACAATTTCATCGGAAATCATACATAATCTGCCAAAAGCGATCAGCTTTTCAACGCGTTCATCTATTCTGTTGGGCGATAATTCCAACAAAATCTGTGCTGATTTTAGTAACCGTTGGCGATGGATACAGGTGTGGCCATCATCTTCAGCCAGCGATAGAATATGCATGATCCCGGCATCGATGCGGGAGTTATGCGTGGATGGGATGCCCAAGTTTTTTGCAATTTTATCGGCCGTTTTAAAGCCCACACCCTGCACTTCCTGCGCAACGCGGTATGGGTCAGTCTCCAGAATTGTCCGGGCGGCAGTGCCATATTTTTCATACAATTTAATGCACAGCGCATTGGTCACATCGTAGGTCTGCAAAAAAATCATGATGTCCCGTATGGCAAACTGGGAATCCCAGGCTTCTTTTATCTTTGCCGCACGCTGTTTCCCAATTCCTTCGACTTCCAACAACCTTACGGATTCGTTTGATAAAATATTAAAGGTGTCTGCCCCAAAATGATCTACAATTTTTTTCGAATAGATTTTTCCAATTCCCTCGATTAGACCACTTCCCAGATAACGCCAAATACCTTTGACATCGGAAGGTAATTTGGACTCAAAATGTTCCACATTGAACTGCTCCCCATGTTTTTCATGGACTGTCCAATTTCCCGTCATTTCCAAGGTTTCCCCGGGTTGAACGCCAGGTAAAATTCCACACGCCGTGACCTTGGCACCGGATTTCGTTTCTTTTACCTCGATGATACTATAGAAATTGGCATCATTTCGAAAAATAACCCTCTCGAGTATGCCCGTTACGGTTGGTTTCGATTCTTTTGCCTCGGTCACCTATTCCTCCACGGTAGTGATTAACGCAACAGTTTCTTCCAAAAATTTCATTTTCATGGCACGTGTGACTGACATCAAAGCGCACCTAATTCCGACGATGTTTCGCATGGTTGACAAAAAACTTAGAAATCTAAGAATTGCAAGTGCTTAAGCAACCTCCGTGGATTTAGACATAAATTGCAGGGGGGAAGACCGTAAAAACAATCCTGGAGCTAATGGTTTAAAACCTTCATATTTTGCATGATGTAATTTTGGACATAATCTCTTACGGCCTCTTTTAGGGACATAATTTCCTGTGAATATCCAATGCTGCGCAGTTTCGAAATGTCTGCACACGTATGGTACTGATATTTATCTTTTAGCTCATTGGGCATGTCGATAAATTCGATGCGCACCTCCCTGTCCATGGCTTCAAAAACGGCAAATGCCAATTCTTTCCAGGTAGATGCTACCCCAGAACCGAGGTTGTAAATGCCGCATGTTGGTTTTCCATTGACCATTTCCGGAACTTCTCCCAAAAATATTGTCATGGCAACGGCATCTTTTACGTATAGAAAATCCCGCCTTTGTTCACCGTCTTTAAACTCCGCTTTGTCGCTTTTGAACAAATACACCTTTCCCGTTGCAAGAATGGATTCATAGGCCTTTAGCACCATGCTACGCATATTGCCCTTGTGATATTCATTGGGGCCAAAAACATTGAAATATTTCATTCCGTGGACATGCAGATTGTTTCTGGCGGCATACAAATCGAAAAGATGTTTTGAATATCCATACATGTTCAATGGGCGCAGGTCAGTGTTCGGGGAAATTTCATCGGACATCCCCCGGGAACCATTCCCGTAGGTGGCCGCCGATGACGCATAGACAAAACGGATATGCTTATTTTGTGCAAAGTGAGCCAATGCCTTCGTATATTCGTAATTATTTTTAATCAGATGAGCAGCATTCTTTTCCGTGGTCGATGCACATGCCCCAAGGTGAAAAATGTGGGTAACCGTATTCAATCTGGGATCTTTTTTCTCGACCATGCCAAACAGGACATCTGCCTCAATGTAATCGTCAAATCGTAGGGGGACGATGTTGAGAAATTTATCATCGCTACCTAAAAAGTCCGAAACAATTATATTTTCAAATCCCCTGTTGTTCAATTCGCCAACCAGAGCACTCCCTATAAATCCAGCACCGCCAGTGACTAGAATAGTTCCTCCTTCTGAAAGTTTCATGGGTCTGGATAATTAAAATTTTTCGAATCATTGGCAATAGCCAACGTAAATTCCACGGACTATTTTCAATGAAAATCAGAGGTGTTGCGTAAGTATATCCGTTTCAAATTTTTTGGAAAAACTGCCCGAGCCACAACACAAAAATATTAGACCAATGGCATGTATTTCATGGCAAAAATAGTTCCAAATGCGAAAAATTCTGTGTAAGTATGAAATTTTAACGTTGATTAAAGATTTGGTATATATATTTTACTTGCAAATGAAATGCCCGAAATGCGGACATTTATACTCAAAAGTTACCGATACGCGTGTTAGCGTGGATATGGCTTCAATCCGTCGCAGGCGCGTATGTTTGAAGTGTGGCCATAGGTTTTTCACAAATGAAATTGTGTGTGTCGAGTATCCAATTGTTATTAAGCGGGATGGTCGAGAAGAAGAATTTGACGGAGAAAAAATCAAAGCTGGACTATTGAAAGCGTTTAAAAAACAGAAAGGGATAAAGGAAAAAGTTAACAATATTGTCAATGGCATCCTGGCAGAAGTTGTCTCGAAATACCCGGAAAAGGTTCAATCGGAGAAAATTGGAACCATAGTCATGGACCTACTAAGGGCGAGCGAACCGGTGGCATATCTACGCTTTGCCAGTGTATATAAAAATTTTGAAACGGCAAAGGATTTCGCGCTGGAATTTGAACAGTTATCTTTAAACCTTCCAAAATAGGGAATTAGGTGAAGAATAAACACTTCGGAATCATATTTCTGCCTTTGCCTTTTTTGCACAAAAAGCACGACTAAACTAATATTGTGGTTTTGGGGAGGAATTTTTTTTGTTGAAAAAAATCATTCTATGTGTTATTGCAAGCTTTAACGTGAAAAGAAAGGTGAAAATTACGTAAACAGTAAGGAATCAAGCTTGCAACGTGAAGTTACTGAATTTTTGACATAAATGATTGACTCTTGCGGACAAAAAAGCATACCGCATGTTGCAGTTGTGGAAGGTAGTATGAGTATTGAAATAGGCCATGAAATAATAAAACGCTTCGGAGTGTTGATAGAAAAGAAAGTCTGTGGGGAAGAGTTGACAGACAATGAAATACGAGAAATAACGAATGCTATAATTACCGAAAAAATCCCCGATTTTCAATTGTCGGCTTTTTTGATGGCAGTGTATTTCCAAAGCATGAGTATCCAGGAAGCCTCAACATGGACAGAAGAACTAATGCTGTCCGATGAGATCGTTGATACCGGAATAATTTCTTATCTCAAAATTGATCGATGTTCAACCGGAGGAATAGGAGACAAATCGGCTTTCGCATTGATGGCAATAGCCTCTTGGTGTGGAATAGCAGTACCGAAGTTGGTTGGCAGCTATGATGGGCTGATCATTTCTGATTTAGATAAAATCTCATCTATTCCGGGGTTTGATTATGAATTGGATGCCAAGAAATTTCAAAAACAATTGAAAAAATAAGGTGTTTCGACTATAAGCAGCCGGAAAATATTGCCCCTGCGGATGTAATTCTTGATAAAATCAGGCGTTCAATTGGCACAATTTCCAGTATTCCTCTTGTAACAGGGAGTATTTTGGGGAGCATGTTATCTTCGGGAGTAGATGGCATTGTGTCCGATGTAAAATGAGGCAATGGTTCATTTGTCAATGATTTGGAGAAGGCTAAACAGCTTGGAAGAATGGCAGCACGCGTTGTCAAGACTTTGAATAAAAGGTGTATCGCAGTTGTGACAGATGCCAATCAACCATTGGATAAAACGATTGAAACTTGGCTGGAAATCGAAGAAACCATCGAATTGCTTTAGGGTCAAGGCAATGACGAAGTGCAAGACTAAGTCATGCGAATTCAAATGGAGCGCATTAGATTGGCAGGAATTGCAGGATCGACATTATCGGCCAAACAGCTAATTATAAAAAATCTTCGGATGGATGGGCTTTGCATAAATTGAAAGAATTAACGGCAGAATAGGGAGGGGATACATCGTGTATCGATAATCCGGAAAAGTATCCAAACGTTAAATATTCACGTAAACTCTCTGCACAAAAATGAGGATATATACATACGGTAAATGTTAGTATGATTGCACGGGGAGTGAGCATTTTATCCAAAAAGCCAGATGGCGCCACAGACCATCTGGTTAGAGTGTCCGACATAATGAAAGTTGGTATGCAAATTAAACAAGGGGAGCCGCTCAGAATGATTCACTATAATGATGCGACAAATTGTGAACCGGCCCGAAAGTACTTGAGAGATGCATACAGACTGGCCCCAAAAAGACCGGCATTAAATGAACTAATTGTGGAACGTATTGCATGATATATGAAAATTGCGTAGCTATCTTTTGTAATTTGCCTATGTTTGCTTGTTGGGTGCAAAGAGAAGGAAGAGATTGTTGTCCAACACCATCTGAGGATCTCTTCACCATATGAAATGCTAGGTGCAGATCCACAGAAAATATATTATGACAGTGATTATAAGATCGTGCATGCAGTTTTTGAAGGACTGGTAGTCCCCGATCCCGAAACATTAAAACCGCTGCCCGGTGTAGCATAACGATGGAATGTATCATCGGACAAAAGAATATAAGAGTTCTTTCTCAGAAATAATGCGATGTGGGAAGATGGGATTCCTGTGACAGCTCGAGATTTTGTCGATGCTGTCAAACGGGCACTATCATCTAAGTTTGCTTGTACGTCGGTGGATGTATTTTTTCCCATTTGCAATGCCAGAGGATTTTTCAATAGGACAGTTCGAAATTTTTCCAAGGTTGGAATACGTGCAATCGATTCTGGAACGCTGGGAATTGAACTGGAAAAAAGTAATCTGTATTTTCTAATGATCTTAATGTACCAGTGCTGATTTCCGCGAAATGGAAAAGTTGTTGTATCGATAGGAGAGGATAATCGCTCTTTGAACTACTTATCCGATCATTTTGAATTAAAAATCATTTCCAATGATCCATTTGTTTTTGCGGAAAGAAAGCCGGGATAAGTTTATCGGTGAGTAAAAATCCCAAATCTTAGGATGCGGACAATGTATTACTGTCATCGGTGACATTGTTGTGAATCGCAATCAGAGTGTAACCATAAAAAGCTTTTCAGAGAAAAAGATCGATATCTATGAACTTCAATATCACGATGAGATCACAATCTGAGATTGTTGACAAGAAAAAAAATGGTATTGTCTCCAGCATTCGAGTCCTTCGGCTTTATATTTAATGTTACAAACCCACTTTTTCAAAACCAAAAATGTTAGACTCGCCATGACCATCGCAATTGACTGAGAAAAATTATTGGCAACAATGGACAAGAACATAATTTTTGCAGCTTATTCCCTAGTTCCTCCACACGATAAAAATATGAAAGTATGCCATTATTCAGGCAAGACATTCAATTAGCACGCAAACTATTTGAGAAAATGGGTTATAATTCTGAGCACAAATTCCCCCGATAAAGATATTGTGCAATGGATTGGAAACGGAAACCTATTCCGGCATTATAGAACAGTTTCAGCATGATCGGAAAAACGTCCTAAGAATAGACGCTGGTCTCGAAAGTAAAACTTTTCATTCTTTTCTCGCCCATACAAAAGAGCGAGTTTCGATATAATGAAAGTTTCATCCGAAGGGCTCTATTGCGACCCGGTATTTATCATAAACATTTTCATGTCCCAGAATTCCCATAACTCTGGCAGGTGGGAAGACTTAATCTACGATGAAATCATCAGGCGAATCGAGAAAATCTTCAACAAGAAAAAGCGTAAAAGATTGATAAAAACTGCTGAATCGTATTTAATTGATGAAATGCCAGCTATTCTGTTGTTTTTTAGCTCCCACTCATTTTTAGCCAACAAACGTGTAAGAGGGTGGTTTGCCAATCCAATGAATATGCACCCACTTAGATTCGTTTATTTTACTTATTGAAGTATTTCTATAGGTCTCCCCGTTGTTCCTTGTAATATATTCGGTCATTTTTTCCATCAAGAAATTATGTCCATCTTGGTCATCCTGCGTAGATAACGGAAATCGCCCAAAAGTTTTATCGTCGTGGTATTCGAAGATAGCATAAAGTAAATATTATTATTTGGTCCTGTCTTTTTGGCAATTTGCGCGACAAACGAGTCATTCGGACACATGACGGCAAACAAACAATTACCGCCTCTGGTAGCGGCGATCTGTTCCAACAATATTAATATGGCATCAATGGTGGAATCAATGGTGGAATCAAAGTTGGAAGAATTTGGAATGTGTCATTTGTAAATTTTAACAGAAGAAAAATTCTCTTCGGAAGGTGTTTTTTCATCCGCCAACAGAAGAATTGTATCAAATTGTCTCACAAAATATATTTCTTTGATCATACAGATCGTATTTTGGTCGATGGATTCACCAATATTCGACAACAGAACTAATGAAACAACAAGGATGTTCATGGACAGACATTTGTTTTACAGTGAAAATCAGACAACAATTGCTTTTGTAAAAAAAATAATTTTTTTGCACATTTACAATGCCTTCATACACTTTCTGTCAGTGGAAATGAAATCGAAGAAAGTTAAGTATTTCGCACTACTTTAAATAACTACCCTATAATTATCTGTCGAACCTTTCTTGGATAACACTGGAGAATTGCAACGGAAAATACTCGTCCAATCCTCAAAATCGCATTCCGCCAACCCAAAACGAAAAATAAATTCGATAAAAAGTCAAATGCTGTCGATAATCAAATCACAGGACGATATAATATTTCTTGGTAAAAAATGCCTTTCGCCAAACTGCCCGTGAAGAATTGTTAGAAGAGGTTGAGCAGAGTTGGCAAACTCCACTTTCCAAAGACACGATTTTAGAAAACCATTCGGCCACCGCGTGTCCTGATTTGTATGAAAATCTACTCTTTGACAAGGCAAATAGCATCATCATTCCCGGGCTAAGACTCATAAATACTCCCCTATCGCGTGTAATTGGATCATTGGCCAACTTATCGGAGATTAACTACACTATCACGGATAAGAATGCAAAAGGGATGAATATTGTACTGCTTGGACTTGGTGGTGCAGAAAATGAGGCAATGGTAAATTTGAATTTGAAAAATGTAAGGTGTTTCACGACCCATTAGCATCACGGGGTGTGACGAAAATGAGACAAAACTGAATATGCCATTGTTTAGGCTATCGATAGCAATGATCTTCATTCAAAGCGATCCAATTCGGCCGTTCAACCATTTGGCGAAAACCACCCTTAATGTGTCACCTGTCAGATCCGACAATGCTCGCTGAATTGCGACCAGAAAAGTCTCATCCGATGGAAATTCAGCTCCCTCGAGGACATTCTTAACATGTTCGAACAAGAAGAAGTCAGACGGCGCTAAGTCCGGTGAGTATGGTTGATGAAGCGCCATTTCTAAGCGATTTTCCCGACAAAATTTAAAAGTTTTTCGAGCAATGTGAGGTCTCGCATTGTCCGCATGAATGATGAGACCTGGGCCACCCCCAGTTGAGCGACTCTCCAAAAGAGGTTGTAGAATTCTGTCGATATAATAGTTTGCATTAAATTTTTGTCCTTTTGGAAACGCATCAACAAGGTGGAAACCTTGTGAATTCCAGACAATTGACATCGTCATTTTGCGGTCCCCCATCATGTGTTTCACCATTTCTGGAGGTTGCTGGCCCGCTTGAATACAAACTGTTTCATGGCTCGTCCATAAATAGAACCAGGACTCATCCAAGGTCATAATGCTTTGCCATTCATTGGCATGTGCAGACTCTAAGCGTCTGAGTAATTCGATTGATCGATCAATTCGAATTTGCCGTTGCGCCTCTATCAAGCTGTGGGGAGCCCAGTGCAAATGCTTGACAACAAATACCAAAGACCTTGTCAAGC